>QNCB01000072.1 GCA_003644335.1 Planctomycetota bacterium
AACCAGTCAACAACCCCGCGGTTGGATTGCTGAAAATCGGTCAGTTTGAGTAACCAGTCAATTATTTCACAACCAGGTTTACGAGTCGGCCTGGGATTATGATTTTCTTGACGACGGTTTTTTCTCCGATGGCGTCGTCGACTTTTTTCTGAGCCATCGCGGCGGTGAGGATGTCGTCCTGCGGAGCATCGGCGGGGACGGTTATTTTCGCGCGAACCTTGCCGTTGACCTGCACGGGCAGTTCGATTGTCGATTCGACCAACATGGCTTCGTCGTAGGTTGGGAACGGCTCGTGGGCTAGCGAAGCCCCGTGGCCTAGTTTTTGCCAAAGCTCTTCGGCGATGTGCGGCGCGAACGGCGCGAGGACCAGCACGAACCGCTGGGCCTGGGTTTTGTCAAGCCCGCCCGCTTTGAAACAGGTGTTGACGAATTCCATCATCGCTGCGATAGCGGTGTTGAACTTCATCGCTTCGATATCCAGGCCTGCTTTTTTTATGAGCTTGTGCAGGGCTTTTTCGACCTCTTCGCTCCCCTGGTCGCAGAGCAGAGCAGGCTGATTCTTTTCCTCGTTGTCGACGACAAGTCGCCAGGCTCGCTGGAGGAATCGGTGCAGGCCTGGCACGTCGCGGGTGTTCCAGGGCTTGGACGCGTCCAGCGGGCCCATGAACATTTCGTAAAGCCTGAATGTGTCAGCTCCGTATTGGCCTATGACATCATCGGGGTTGACGACATTTTTCAGGCTCTTGGACATCTTCTCGACGCTCTCGGTGAGCTTCTCGCCGTCCTTGTCATGCGGGCCATCTTCGCGGAAATCCACCTCGGTGTTTGGCACGCACACGCCCTTGCCGTTGCGGTAGGTAAAACTGGTTATCATACCTTGGTTGAAAAGTTTGGCGAAAGGCTCGGGCGAGGAAACGTAGCCCAGGTCGAAGAGCACCTTGTGCCAGAATCGGCTATATAACAGGTGCAAAACCGCGTGCTCCGCTCCGCCGACGTAGAGGTCTACCCCGCCTGCGTCGCCCTTGCCCAGCCAATAGTCAGCTGAGGCTCGGTCGCAAAATGTTTCGGAATTTTCCGGGTCGAGATACCGCAGATAATACCAACAGCTCCCAGCCCATTGGGGCATGGTGTTCAGCTCTCGTCGGGCGGGTTTGTCGCATCGCGGACAGGAGACGCTAAGCCAATCGGTCATCTTGCCAAGCGGCGGTTCGGGCGGGGCGGTCGGGTCGTCGCTGACCGCTGGGCTAAAGTCGGCCATGGCTGGCAGCGTCAGAGGCAGTTGGTCTTCGCCCAGGGCGACAGCTCCGCAGTCGTCGCAGTGAACTATCGGGAACGGCTCGCCCCAGTATCGCTGCCTGCTGAAAAGCCAATCGCGCAACTTGTATCGCGTCTGGGCTCGGCCCAGCTCCCGCTCGGCGACGATTTCTATCATCCGGGCCTTGCCCTCTTCGGGAGCCAGGCCATCGATCGGCCCGGAGTGGATATATTCCAGCTCGTCGCTTAGCTCGGCGGTGCATTGCGGGTAGGGCGTCAGTTGCAGGTTCGGACAAGTCGCAGCTACGAGCTTGCTCAGCCCATCGGGGCCTACGAAAATCATCCGCTTAGTCTGGATCGACATTCGCAGAATCGGGTTTATATTCGGGTCATCGACGGCGGGGTTATAAACCCGGCCTGCTGGGGCGAAGCTGTCGATGTTGCCCGCACCGATACCCCGCAAAGCCGGGCAGAGGCTGGGGTCGTCCGTCATCGCTTTCCAAAGCATGTCGAACTGCTCAGCTGTCATTTCCGCGACGTATCGAGCGTCGTCTTCGTCGCGACGTCTGAGTATCGGGCGAATCGGCAGGGCGAATCGCATAGCGAATTCGTGGTCACGCGTATCGTGGGCAGGCACAGCCATGATGGCGCCGGTGCCGTAACCCATCATCACATAGTCCGCTGTCCATATCGGAATTTGCTCCTCGTTGAGCGGGTTGATCGCGTAGGCTCCGGTGAATACGCCGGTTTTGTCCTTGCCCTCGGTCATGCGCTCCAGGTCCGACCGGTTGGCAACCTGCTCGAGATAATCAGCTACGGCGTCTTGATGCTCGGGCGTTGTTATCTGCTCGAGCAACGGATGCTCGGGCGCGAGCACCATATAGGTCGCGCCGTACAGCGTGTCAGGCCTGGTTGTGTAGACGGTTATCGTGTCGCCTGCTGGGCTTGCGATTTCGAAGTCTACGCTGGCACCATGACTTTTGCCGATCCAGTTTCGCTGCATTATCTTGATAGGCTCAGGCCAATCGACCAGCTCGATATCTTCCAGCAGCCTGGTCGCGTAGGCGGTAATGCGGAGCATCCACTGCTTCAGATTTCGGCGGAAGACCGGGTAGTTGCCCCGCTCGGATTTACCTTCGTTGGTAACTTCCTCGTTGGCGAGAACCGTGCCGAGTTTCGGACACCAGTTGACCGGCACCTGAGCCATGTAAGCCAGGCGGTTGGTGTCGATAACCTCGCGACGCTCTTGCGGGGTAAGCTCGGCGAATTTTATATCCTCCGCGGGCAGCCCTGCGATGGCGGAGAAAGACCCGTCCGGCGGTGGTTCGACAACCCGCCCAGCCAGGTCCACCAACAGCTCGCCACTCTCGAGTTTGTTGATAAGTTCCTCGATAGGCCTGGCAGCGTCAGCCTGGGGGTCGTACCAGCTGTTGAACATTTTCAGAAAAATCCACTGCGTCCAGCGGTAGTATTCGACGTCGGTGGTAGCTATTTTTCGCGACCAGTCGTAGCTGAAGCCAAACATTTTTATCTGGCGTTCGATGTTGGCGATATTTTTTTCGGTGGTTTCTCGCGGGTGCACGCCATGCTCGACAGCGTACTGCTCAGCGGGCAGACCAAAGGAGTCGTAGCCCATCGGGTGCAGGACATTATAGCCTTTCATCCGCTTGTATCGGCAGACGATATCAGTCGCGGTGTAACCCTCGGGGTGTCCCACATGCAGCCCAGCTCCGGATGGATACGGGAACATGTCCAGCACATACATTTTGGGCTTGGCAGCGTCGAAACCAGCCTGGCCCGGGCCAGGCTGATGAAACGTGCCATTGTCCTGCCAGTACTGCTGCCATTTTTTTTCGATAGCGATAAAGTTGTATTGGGCCATAGTTTTTCCTGCGGGCAAGGGTTTTCAGAGCAGGTCAATATACGCCCGCCAGGATAAACAGGCAAGAGCTTTTGATGTAGGGCAAACCAGAGGTGAGCGACCGGATTTTCTGGCGGGGTTTCCCGTCTTTCAAACAAGCAGCCCTGAAATGGCGCAACATACCAGCCCAGGGCCCGGTGCCGTGGGCTGGTATGTTTAACCCCTTGCGGGGTAAGAAACAAAAACATATCGCCCAGCCTGGCTAACTCACACACCAGCGAGTCTTTACAATCCGCCAGCTAATCGTAAAACTATTCGGGAACGTAGCACAGTGGCCCTCGGCTATGTTTAACTTGCTATATTTCCAGTGTTTTTTACGTAATCTTCCCAGCCGAGGGCGGCCAGGCTACATTTTGCAATTGGCTCAAAGGGGCGAAGTCGCGGCCAATCGCTCTTGCAGGCCAGGTGATGTGTCTCCTCCAGAGAAACTATGCTGCGGTGAGGCGGGCGGGCCTGGCGGTTTGCGGAGCCTTTTGAAGTACTTTGCGGGCTTGGGTTCTCAGGGTTTCGAGATTGAATGGCTTGTGGAGGACGGGCAAAGTTTGGCCTGCGATTTCCCAGGTGGTATTCGTTCGAAATCCATCGCCGGTTATTATGATGGTTTTGTCCAGCATGTTCGGTTGGGTGCGTTTGATTTCGTTCAGCACATCCCGGCCACCCATGCGAGCCATGCGCACATCCAGCAGCAGCAGGTCGAAGTGTCGCCCAGCAAGCAGCTCCAGCCCAGCCTGGCCTGAATGCGACCGCACAGGTATCGCGCCACATCGCGACAAAGCCTCAGCCAACAGCGACGTTATCAGCTTGTTGTCGTCCACGATAAGAACGCTCTTGCCTCGAATGGCATCGTAACGGTTCATGGGTTGCCCTTCTGAGTGTGAAACAAATTCGAATATCGATATTAGTATTTCGTGTTTGCTGTAAAGATTATGCCGCCATTTGTCGTACTGCTGATTGTTTTCGGAGTCTGCCCAGCAGTGCTTTGTGTCGCAGGCAGACTGCCGACTCGCTTATGTGGTAGACCTTGGCGACTTCGCGGTAAGTCATTTTTTCGACGTATATCATGGTCAGCAGCTGGCGGTCCTTCTTGTCGAGTTTGCGGATGAGTTCGCTGCAGAACTCGCGGGCCTCGAGCAGTTCGTGGTCATGACTGGCCGCGGGGTCTGGCAGTTCGAGCGATACCGCTGAAACTTCAGGCTTGCGCTGGGTTGCGTCAGCTCGGCGGAGCACGCCGTCTTTTCGCATCTCGTCGATGGCGAGGAACATAGCCTTGCTGCACGCAAACCGGGCAAAGGACAACCCCCGCGAGGGGTCGAACGATCTTGCTGCGAGTGAAATGCCGATGTAGGCATAGCTGTGCAGGTCGTCGAGCCCGACCCAGGCGTATCGGCGGGAAAGACGGTAGGCTATTTGAGTGGCAATGGATACATGCTCCCTGGCCAGGGCGATGTGCTGTTGGGTCTTGTCGTCGTCGGGCTTCATAAGTGCCATTCCTGTTCTTGTACGAAAAACTGAGTGAAATAATCAAAGTGTCCACATCAATTCTCGAACAAAAACAAGAGGACTTAAGGGAATCTAGCCAATTCACGAAAAAAACATTTCGACGGGTAGCCCTGGCTGCATATATCTCGCAGAGACGCTGAGTTCGCAGAGTTTTTTTTGACGGGATAACAGGATTTACAGGATCTGGGCCTGGTTCAAAAATGGCGGGTGGCATGGCTGGACCGCGGCTGTTTGCGGGGTAGCCATGGGACGCCGAACATGGCTGGCTACCCCGTGTCATTCCCGCCTGCGCGGGAATGACAAAAACACAGCCACCCCATAACACGATGGCTTGGCAGCTCCGTAGGAGCGATATCTTTGTAGTAAAAGGCGGTATGAATTTTTAGCTCCGTAGAAGCGGCGTCTTTGTGTTGGTTTTTGGAGCAATTTAAGATGTCGCTCCTACGGAGCTAAAAAAAGCTGTGAACGGTTACAAAAAAAACTTCATGCTCTTCATGTGCTTCATGGTGAATTGTTGCGTAGCTGTGAATGGTTACTAAAATTCTTTCTCCGCTACTTTGCGAGAGTTTCTTTTGCTGCGGGGCAGAGGTTTTTTGGGGCTAGGGGGCAGTCTTGGCAGTTTGGTTTTCTGGCGGTGCACAGCGATCGGCCATGGAATATCAACAGGTGCGAGAATATTGTCCATTGGCTTGGTGGCAGGAGTTTCATCAGGTCGCGTTCGATTTTTTCCGGCTTTTTGCGGTTTTTCGGATCGATGAGTTTTAGCCTGTCGCAGAGCCTGATTACATGCGTGTCCACGACGACGCCCTCGCATTTCCCGAAGGCTGTAGCCAGGATGACGTTAGCGGTCTTGCGAGCTACGCCCGGGAGGGTCAGCAGTTCGTCCATCGTCTGTGGCACTTGCCCGGCGAATTTCTCGAGGAGCAAAGCTGAGGCCTGTCGTATATTGCGGGTCTTGTTGCGATAAAATCCCGTCGAGCGAATATCTTCCTCGAACTGTTCCTGCGGCGCCTGGGCGTAGTCCCGGGTGGTGCGATATTTCTCAAAAAGCGACTTGGTAACGACATTGACCCGCTCGTCGGTGCATTGGGCGGAGAGGATCGTAGCGACCAGCAGCTCCAATGGGTTAGCATGATTCAGCGAGCAGCCAGCCTGGGGATATAGCTGCTTCAGGGCTTCTGTAATTTGCCCCGCCCGCTTTTTACGGTTTGCGACAGATTCTCTTGGCATGTCTCTACTTTGCCTCCAGCCAATTCTTGCCGACGCCCACGTCTACTTTTAGTGGCACGGTCAGGCTCATCGCGCCGGTCATCTCAGCTACTATCATCTCGCGTTGGGCGTCAATTTCCTCCGCGGGTATCTCGAACACCAACTCGTCGTGGATTTGCAGCAGCATCTTCGCAGGCCTATCCTCGGCGGAGATCCGCCTGGCGATATTTACCATCGCCTGCTTTATGAGGTCCGCTGCGGAGCCTTGCACGACGGAGTTTATCGCCAATCGCTCAGCCTGGGCCAATCGCTGCTTGTTTGTCGAGTCGATATCGGGTATCTGCCGACGCCTGCCCAGGATGGTCTCGACGTAACCGTGCGCGCGAGCCTGGGCGACACAGCTTTGGAGGAACTCGTCGATTTTCGGAACCTTTTGCTTGTACCGCCGAATGAACTCCGTTGCTTCAGCCCGGGATATTTTCAGCGCCTGGGCCAGCCCAAAGCCGCTCTGCCCGTAAATTATGCCGAAGTTCACGCCCTTGGCTCGGGTTCGTTGTTCGGAGGTAACTTCCGCCAGCGGCACGGAAAAAATCTCCGCTGCGACCGTGCGGTGAATGTCCTGCCCGTCGTTAAAAGCCGCGATGAGCATGGCGTCCTGACAAAGGTGGCCTAGCATTCGCAGCTCGACTTGCGAGTAGTCCGCCCCCAGCAGCAAACAGCCCGGCCCGGCGATGAAAGCCGAGCGGATAGCCCGGCCTTGCTCGGTGCGGATGGGAATGTTTTGCAGGTTCGGGTCGCTGCTGGACAGCCTGCCCGTTGCAGTGCCAGCCTGGTGAAAAGACGTGTGCACCCGCCCGTCGCTCGGCAGGATACTCTCGCCCAGCGCGACGAGGTATGTGCTGATGAGC
>QNCB01000073.1 GCA_003644335.1 Planctomycetota bacterium
ATCGAATCGATAGTCTATAATATCCTGGCAGGTCTCGGCGGCGGTATCATTGTCCATATCGCATGTTCCATCGCCAAGCCGGTGTCGAGCACCGTCTCGACCGACATTGTTCAGAGTCGCTTTCTGTGCCCGGCCTGGCCA
The DNA here is from genome assembly GCA_003644335.1 of Planctomycetota bacterium. The sequence continues at coordinate 142 of QNCB01000073.1, forward strand.
AAAAACCATGTTCACGAAACCCCATTATAAAAACAAAACCCGCGAAAGATAGCAGTTATCTCAAAAAAACATTCGCAAGAGACGCTGTCGAGGCATTATCATGTGGGCATGACCGCTGATGAAAAACTAAACGCAGCCGACATCGATGCCCTGGAGATAATCAAGTATCCCGACCCCAGGCTGGGGGAAATTTCCACGCCTATCGACGACGTCCAGGCCAACAGCGACAGGCTGGGGGCACTTATCGAAAAGATGGCTGAGCTTATGTTCGACTTCAACGGCGTGGGCCTGGCTGCAGCCCAGGTGGGCCTTACGGTTCGCCTGTTCCTGGCCTGTCCTACCTTCGAGCCTGACGACCTGCACGTCTATATCAATCCGAGAATCGTGGACTATCAGGGAGCGGAAGTCCGCGAGGAAGGCTGTCTGAGCTTCCCTGGCATCTTCGCGAAAATCAAACGCCCCGCCAAGGTAACCATCCAGGCAACCGGGCTGGATGGCAAGGAGTTCACCACGGTTTGCGACGGGCTGCACGGACGAATCTGCCTGCACGAAATCGACCACCTCGAAGGCAGGCTGCTCGTGGACAGAATGAGCTCCCTCGCAAAACTAGCCAACCGAAAAGCACTCCAGGAATTGGAGAGTAGGCAATAGGCGACAGGCAAGCCTGTGGACTCTTGGCGCGGATAGTTGGACAGAGAAAAGAAGACGAATTGTAAATGAATTTCCGTGTTAAATCTCGATACCTTCGGCTTGTCATGGCGGGGGTGGTTCTTCTTACTCCACCTGCTGTCCTGGCTGACGAAGGAGCAGGCCTGGCTGGCGGGCGGAAAAAGTTTGACCAGCAGTTTGGCCGGGAATTGAAGGCTGTTCAGCGGTCGGAGGATATTGGTGACGACCTGGCCTTGTCCAAAACGCTGCTGATTGCTGCCCGGATGAATCGCGACGACCCTGCCTTTCTGGCGGTGATTTGTCGCCAGGCTTATGAGTTGGCTGCCCGGTCGCCCGAGGGTTATTCAACCGCCATCGACGCGATGGAACTCCAGGCTAGTAGCGTTGCGTCGGACGACCAGGCGGGGAAACTCGCGTGTCTGGAAAAAATTCTGCTGCTCCGGCTGAAGGTGTACACCGCTGCGACGGGCAGGGAGAAAATCGACGCCGGCGAGCAGGCAATCCAAACGCTGATGGCCCTGGCTGACTGCAGCGCGCTGGTGGGCGATTCGTACGCAGCTGACCTTTATCTCCGCCGGGCTACCTCGATGGCGGAGTCCATCCGCTCGGACGTCGCCCAGCTGGTAAAGGAGCAGTTCGACTCGCTCAAGAGTCGCCTGGCTCTGGGCAGCGAGCTTCAGCAGGCCCGCCAGGCCATCCAGGCTGACCCGACGGACACCTCGGCCCGGGCGAAACTTATCAATTTATATCTGATGGGGCTGGACGACAGGGCCTCGGCGGCGAAGTTTCTCTCGCCAGGTCTGGATGAGACCTGGCGGTCATATGTGCCGATGACTCTGCGAAGCGGGGCGGCCTGGCCCACTGAGGTTTTGGGCGAGCTGGCGAGTTGGTATTACGGGCTTGTGAAAAATTCGCCGATGGCTCCATGTCCCCAGGCCCTTCGGCGGGCGGAGAGCTATTTGGTAAACTTTATCGCCTCAGCTGGCGAAAAGGCCAAACGCAATCCCGCCCAGGCCAAGGCTCAAACCCGGGCTCAAATCCAGTTGCGGGATATCCGCGCCAGACTGGCCAAGTTGCATGGGCCTGATGTCGAGACTCTCTGGTCGCTGAACTCCGCGGCTTTGAATATCTCAGCTGACGGGCGGATCGCCCAGGCCTTGGTTAGGGCGCAAAAATATCTGTTGAACATGCAGCGGGCGGATGGCTCTTGGCCCGAGTATGACTGGTTCGAAACCGGAGCCAGGCCAAATTGGCCCACCGCGCTGATAACATTCGCCTTGATAAAAAGTGGCCTACCGATTGACGACGACCGCCTGACCCTCGCCCTCGAGCTGATGGCCAGTCGCAAAACGGATGATACTTTGACGTTGGCGTTTCGCTGTTTCGTTTGGAGTGCCTGCTACAGGCCTTTGCGGGGCAAGTTCAGCAGGCAGCTCCGGGCTGACGCGGTGCAACTGTTCCGCTCTTCGGCTGACGGCAGTTTCCAGGCCCAGGCTGACCCTGCAAAACCCGGGCGTAACGGCGACCCGCTGGTTACAATGTATGCTACCGTCGCCCTGGGGCGGGCAGACCAGGCTGGGGTGAAAGTTCCAAACGCGTTTTGGATACGGTCGTTGGCCTGGTGGCGAAAGGGTCAGAACTCCGACGGCGGGTGGGGCTATGAGCCTGGCGACAAATCGCGACACGTCCCCACCGTGGCAGGGGCGGTCTGCATGTTGACCAGCCTGGCGGAGCTTGGACGAACCAGGCCTGTTGCTCTGGAAAACCAGGCCCTCGCCTCGGCAGTGGAGTGGATAGACGAACACTTCGACAACCAAAAAAATCGCGACCCGCTGCACTACCTCTATGGCCTGGCCTTGCTGGGCACAGCCAGGGGAACCACGATATTTCGCGACGTGGACTGGTTCAAGTGGGCCAGCGACGACCTGCTAAAACGACAGGGCGACGCAGGACAATGGAACCCCCACAACAGGCCAGCCCACACTTCCACCGCACTGGGCCTACTGCTACTAAGCCTTCCCCAGGCTGACTGACAACTGATTACTGACAACTTTATTTTTTTGACAGGGCGTTGTTCAGGGCGAGGACGACCCGGTCGACCTGGCCTTGCGTGAGGTTTGCGAAGAACGGCAGGGCTATCGTCCGCTCGGCGACGCGCTCGGTTATGGGGAAATCACCATGTTTCGTTCCGAGAGTTTCGCTGACGTAGGGCTGCGTGTGAATTGGCACGAAGTAATTATTGCAGCCTATATTCTCCGCCCGCAGATGGCCCAGCACAGCGTCGCGGTCTGCCTGGGTGAACTCCCCATCCAGGCGGATTACATAGACGAAAAAACTGGCTTGGTCTCGTTGCGTCATCGGCGGCAGGTGGATCAGGCCACGCTCGGCAAGGGGTGCCAGGGCCTGGTCGTACATTTTCGCAGCGTTGCGTCGCTTGTCGAGAATTTCATCCAGCCGGCTAACCTGCACCTGGCCTATCGCAGCGGTCACTTCGCTCATGCGATAATTGTAGCCCAGTCTGGCGTGGCTAAGCCAGGCTTCGGTCGCCCGGCCCTGGTTCCGCAACGAGACGCACATATCGCGAATCTCTTCGCTGTCGGTTACGATCATGCCGCCCTCGCCGGTGGTAATTTGCTTGTTCGGATAAAAGGCAAACACGCCGCAGTCGCCGAAGCTGCCCGCTGGTCGATTGCCCAAAACTCCGCCGAGTGCTTCGCAGCAATCTTCGATTAAAAACAGGCCATGCTTTTTGGCGATTCGTTCGTACTCGTCGAAGTGGGCTGTGTTGCCGAAGACTTCGACCGGCAAAATAGCCTTTGTTTTCGGCGTAATCGCAGCCTCGATAGCAGCGGGGTCCATATTGTAGCTTGCCGGGTCAATGTCCACGAACACGGGCTTGGCTCGCTCGAAAAGCAGGCAGTTCGTCGTGGAGACGAACGAAAATGGCGTGGTGATAACCTCGTCGCCCTCGCTGAGATTCAGAGCTTTTACGCACAGGTGCAGCCCGCTGGTACCGCTGTTGACCGCGACGCCAAACTTCCGACCAGCCCGGCTAGCCAGACCAGCCTCGAACGCTTCAACCCTCGGCCCGAGGCTAAGCCTATCGCTACGCATAACATCCACAACAGCCTGGATCTCAGCCTCGGTAATATCTTGACTCGAAAGTGATATCGGTTCATTTTTCATTTAGTTACCAATAGTCTATAGGATGTCTTTTTGGATATTACTAAAAGTATTTCTAATTTCATCTACAAGCGTTTGCATTCGATCTGGTCTCAATTCCAGGACATAAGCATTTCGATACAAATGTCGAAATGTCAGGTATGGTATCAACATCTCCATAGTTTTCTCTGAAATAAATCCATACTGGACTGCCTGTTGAATTAACTCTCGATGCCATTGAAAATCTTCGGGAATAGTTTTGTCATGTGCGAGAAATGTTTGCTTCAGTATATTTTCAATGCCATTATAAAAACTCTGCAATATCCACCGACACCGGATAATTCCAGCTCATTCAATTCCGACAAGAGGCGGTTTGGCAACTTTGATATAGCTTGGGCTATTTGCTCAAGTTCGGCTTCGATTTTTTTCTGATAATCAGCCATGGAGTACGACACCTTCTTCCAGGATGATATCGACAAATTTGCACGGCACGGAGAGGTCGACAATATCGACAGGCTTGGTCAAAGCCATCATAAGCTCTCCGCAGTATCGGTAATAGTCTTCCGGTGCAACTCCTTCAACTGCAAGGTCGATATCGCGGCCTTCCTGTTGCGGGTCCAGAGAAGAACCGAACAGGACAACTTTTTTGACGCGGTATTTGTCGGAAAGCTGTTTGACTATTTCAATGTCATTTTGCGATACCATTATACCTGTTCCTACGGCCTGCTGTCATTACACTCACACGGCGGGACATTGGCCCCGCCGCGTGTGTGTGGTTATGGTTTTGTTGCCGCGAACCGGCTACTTCCTGGCCTTCTTCTTCGCGGTTTTTTTAGCTTTTCTCGCGGGCTTGCAACAGCAGGCGGTCAGGACGCCCTTTGGCCCTTTGATAGCGGCATGGGCCGCTGCCAGCCTGGCGATCGGCACGCGATACGGGCTGCACGAAACGTAATCCAGGCCTACCATGTGGCAGAACTCGACGCTGCTAGGCTCGCCGCCATGCTCGCCGCAGATGCCCAGCTTGATATTCGGGCGGGTCATGCGGCCTTTGACCACAGCTATCTTGACCAGCTCGCCAATGCCGCTACGGTCGAGGGCCTGGAACGGGTCGGCGTCGTAAATGCCCTCGTCGACATACTGGGTGAGGAACTTGCCCGCGTCGTCGCGGCTGAACCCGCAACCCATCTGCGTCAGGTCGTTCGTGCCAAAGCTGAAGAACTCCGCCTCGACTGCAACCTCGTCAGCGGTCAGGGCGCCACGGGGCACTTCGATCATCGTGCCGATCTTCAGATACGAGAGTTTTCGCCCCTTCTTCTTTGCGATCTCGGCGTAGACCTTTTCGACCAGCTGCTTCTGATGGGTCAGCTCCTTAACATGGCCGACCAGCGGGATCATGATTTCCGGCTTGGAACCCTTGACCGCGTAGGCAGCTTCGATAACCGCCCGGGCCTGCATCTCGGTAATTTCCGGATAGTAAATGCCCAGCCTACAGCCGCGATGACCCAGCATGGGGTTGCACTCGCTGAGACTTTCGACCTTGTCGCGGATAACCTTGGGCGTGGTGCCCATGGCCTTGGCCATCTCGGCCTGACCCTTGGCGTCGTGGGGCACGAACTCGTGCAGCGGCGGGTCGAGGAAGCGGATGGTGGCGGGGAGACCCTTGAGGGCCTTGAAAATACCCACGAAATCCTTGCGTTGCAGAGGCAGGAGTTCTTTCAGGGCGGCTCGGCGGGCCTTTTCGTCCTCAGCCAAAATCATCTTCCGCATCGAGATAATACGGTCGCCTTCGAAGAACATGTGTTCCGTTCGGGTCAGGCCAATGCCCTCGGCTCCGAACTTTACAGCCACGGTCGTGTCGTGCGGCGTGTCGGCGTTGGTTCGCACGCCCATCTTGCGGTACTTGTCCGCCAGCTTCATAATGTCGCCGAACGGACCTGTCAGCTTCGGATCAACGGTATCAACCCTGCCCGCGTAAACCGTGCCGGTCGAACCGTTGAGGCTAATCCAGCCACCTTCTTTGACGGTCTTGCCGCCAGCTTTGAGGGTCTTGGTTTTGTAGTCGATAATGCATTCGTTGCTGCCAGCTACGCAACAGGTACCCATGCCGCGGGCGACAACGGCGGCGTGGCTTGTCATGCCGCCTCGGCTGGTGAGGATGCCCTTGGCGACGTACATGCCGCCAATGTCTTCCGGGCTGGTCTCGATGCGGACGAGGATGACGTCTTCGCCAAGTTCCGCAGCTACCTCAGCTTCGTGTGCGGAGAAATACACCCGGCCTGTCGCAGCGCCGGGACTGGCGGGCAGGCCCTTGGCCATGCGAGGGGCAGCGGATTCGCTCTTGGGGTCGAAGGCTGGGTGCAGCAGCTGATCCAGAGCCTTGGGGTCGACGCGGAGGACAGCTTCTTTCTCGGTGATGAGTTTTTCCTTCATCATATCGATGGCGCACCGCACAGCAGCCGCAGCTGTTCGCTTGCCCGTGCGGGTCTGCAACATGTACAGCTTGCCCTGCTCGATGGTGAACTCGATATCCTGCATATCCTTATAATGCTTCTCGAGCTTAGAGCGAATGACGACGAGTTGCTTATAGCTCTTGGCGTCGACCTTGGCCAGTTGACTGATGGGCTGGGGGGTGCGGATGCCAGCTACGACATCTTCGCCCTGGGCGTTCATGAGGTATTCGCCATAAAATTTATTCTCGCCGGTGGAGGGGTTTCGCGTGAAAGCTACGCCCGTGCCGGAGGTTTCGCCCATGTTCCCAAAAACCATCGCCTGGACATTTACAG
>QNCB01000074.1 GCA_003644335.1 Planctomycetota bacterium
CCCCCGCTGCCTGCGAACATGGGCCAATCTTCCGGGTTGATACCCGTAGTCATGTGATCCTGACGGGCCAATTTCATCGACCAGGTAAACACCGGTACGACCTTTTGGACAATCTCGCTGTGCTTGTCGCGGATGACGCGGGCGAGTTTTTCGCTAAGCCCGGCCCCGCTGCGAGTGGTAGCGTTGTCGCCCCAGCCTCGCGGAAAAACTATGAGGTCCGCGTCGACAGACTCCCACCGGTCAGCGATTTCGTACAGGCTGCCCCGGCTGAGCCCAGCCAGAGTTACCAACATACAAATCCCCACACCAATCCCAGCAGCTGAGAGCAGACTACGAAGCTTATGGTGCAATATGTTCGCGAGCGGAAGAATCATTTTTTAAGGAGTCAGTATTCAGGAGTCAGAATTTAGGAAGCTTCACGCTATTATCGTCAAAAAATCTTCCAGCTTGTCTATCACGTGGTCAGCTTCGTGGGCGAAGTCTTGCCAGTTTGGGCTGGTCGTCAGCAGCACGCTGACCAGGCCCGCTGCGTTGGCTGCGATGATATCAAAATGAAAATCGCCCAGGCTGACCGTCCGCTGTGGTTCCACTCCCATGGCCTGGCAGGCAATCAGCACGCCGTCAGGCTCGGGCTTGACGATGCCGTCTTCCCGACAGCGGATCAGGTCGAACCGCAAATCCTCGAACCGCTCCATCGCGATATCCACAGCCCGGCGGGTGTTGCGGGTCAGCAGGGCAGACTTCATGCCCAAGGCTCGGCAGGTGTCCAGCACCACAGCTACGCCTGGCAAAAGCGTCGCCCGCCCCGCGCCAGCTAGCTCGTGGGCTAAGAGTTTCGCCTCAGCCTCGGCCCGGCTGGGAGCGGGCATCTGCTCGATAGCTTCGATCACGCCGACGCCCTGGCCTATGCCAAGCTCGCTGCGAATGGCGGAGAAATCCAGGCCCGAGTCGATAAGCGTGCCGTCCATGTCGAATATCACGCCGTCAAATTTTCGTTTATCGTCCATGTATTTTTTACCCCCCCCGCGAAATATCCCACACATAATGCGTTAATCCCTGATAGAATGCAACCGCAGCATCAGCTTTTTCTTTTTTGTCATTCCCGCGCAGGCGGGAATCCAGGCCTTGGAAAAACGAATGTCAATACGCGTCAATATTATGGGTAATCCAGGTCGGCGGCGCGCGGGCTACGCGTGGGGCGCCAGGCTGGGCTTGGTTTTGGCGGTGTTGGCGGGGCTTTGCGCGGGCGAGCTGACCGCTGGGGGGTGGTGGAACGCCAAATGGCCTAACCGAGTGCGGGTGAAGCTTGACACTCGCGCAGCTGCGAGAGTACGGCGGGCGAAACTACCCGGCGATGATATCGCGGTGGTACAGTTTCGCACCGCGGGGTTGGCTGATAAGAGCGGGCGGGACATTCGCGTCGTGTCTGCCTCAGGCAAGGTTCTGCCCAGTCGAATTCTCCAAACAGGCCCGGGCGATCTGCTCCGCCTGGCCTTCGCTGCGAGCGGCGGGTCGAAATACTACATATACTTCAACAACGCAAACGCCCCAGCCAGCCAAGCCAAGCCTTTGGAAATTCGTCGCGGCGTGTTGCTGGAGGTTTGGCCCTACGCCGGAGGCCAGGCCAGGAACATCACCCAGGCACGGAAGACCCTCGCCCGGGCAAGCCAGGCCAAGCCCATCGGCAGGGGTTTTCGCGACCGAATTTTCCTGGGACACAACCCGTTTGGCCCGCAGAGCAAAATCGTTCAGCGGTACACCGCCTACTTCCTGGCTCCCAAGGCCGGGGAGTATCGCTTCGTTATTTCCAGCAACAACGCTTCGTTTCTGCTCATCAACGATAGGCTGATTATCAGCGACGGCGGCTGGCACGGGCCCAGGCGATACCCGAACCATACCGGCACGATAAGCCTGAACAAAGGGCCAGCCAAACTGACGCTCATCCACATAAATCCGTGGGGCTGGGCCATGGCGATGGTAGCCTGGCAGCGGGGCGACAGGCCGCTGATCGCGCCGATTCCGCCGGGCGCTTATACCGAGATCATCCCCGCCCAGGCAGGGCCTATCGAACGGTATAGCTCCGCTGGCGGGGTGGACTTTACCGTCGGGCCGGGCGGCGAGGCGTTTGTGGAAAACCGCTATTTTCAGAGGCGGGTTTTCCGCGTCCAGACCACCGGGCGAAGGCTTGGCAAGAAGACCCGCTGGGCGTGGGACTTCGGCGATGGCCAACAGGTCGTCAGCCCGGGCGAGAGCGTCGAGCATATCTACCTTCGCCCTGGCACATATGGCGTTACGGTAAAGCTGCAAAAATCGCGGAAAACCAAGGCCAAGCCGAGCCTGGCCAGGACGCACCGCGTGCATGTCGACCGCGACTGGAACAAAATTACCCGCAACAAACTCGACAGCCTGAAGGACTACGCGAAGATCGTCGCTGGGTACAACTTCGCAGCGTTGGATGCCCAGGCCAATCTCAACGCAGCATTGCTGTTGCGCCGGGCGGGAGACTTCGGCGCGCTGAGCAACGCGTGCAAAGCGTTCGTCACCCGAGCCAAGGCAAGCGACAAGCAGATACAAAGGTTGTTGGCGATTTACGTCCAGGCCCTGTTAGCGGACGGTCGAGCGAGCCAGGCTGTAGCTGCGTTGAAAAAAGCTGCGACGATGTCGACCGACCCCGACACCCAGGCAACCATGCTCTTGCGGGCAGGAAGGCTACAGCTTGACCAGCTGGACAAACCCGACGCTGCAATGAAAACTTTCGACGCCATCCTCGCCAAGCTCACAGGCCATGCCAAGGCTTCGCTTCTCCGCCAGGGGCGCATCGGAATCGGCGACGCCTGGCTGGCCCGTAGCCAGGCTGACAAAGCTCGACTGGCATATGCCCAGGCGGGGCCTGGCGATGGCAGGGCGAAAAAATATCCCGGTATCGTCCGGGGCGATTTCGCAAGGCAGGCGGAGGACTATTTGCGACGCAGGAACTACCCAGCCGCAGCTGAGGCTGTGGAAAAGTGGGAGCGAACTCTCCCGGCGGACAAGCTGACGGGCTACTCGACGCTGCTGCGGTGCGAGGTGTTGTTGGCTCGGAAAAAATACGCCGACGCCGCCAGGCAGGCTGAGCGATTGGTCAATGCCAACCCGCAAAGCAACTACGCCGCGAGCCTGCTGAAACTAGCCATCCGAGCCTACACAAAAATCAACAAGCCCCGCCAAGCCAATCGCTGCCAAGAGCGGATAATCAAAAACTATCCGGAAAACAGGGAAATAGGCAAGTAGGCAAATAGGGGATTTGGCATTGGTTATTCAATGGTCATTGGGTATTTGGGCCTTGGTTTTTTTCTCGCCATGCGTTCTTTTGTGTTTTTTTTGTTAGAATCGTTTGCGTCTCCCTGGCCTGCGGGTTTGGAACAGGCCTGTGGTTTTCGGCTCGGCGGGTGCGGCTTTGCGTTGCCTCGGCAGTGGCGACGGGTGGGGATGATCCTCGATAATCGGAATTTCCTGGCCTAGCAGTTCCTCGATATCGTCCAGCAGCGAGCGTTCCTCGACGGTGCAAAACGACAGGGCTATACCCTGCTCGCCAGCCCGGCCCGTTCGACCAATGCGGTGAATGTAAACCTCCGCTTCGCGCGGCAGCTCGTAGTTTATCACATGCGAAATCTCGTCGATGTCGATTCCGCGGGCGGCGATATCGCTGGCGATGAGAACAGGCACCTTGCCGCTGCGAAAGTTGTCCATCGCGCGTTTGCGGGCGACCATGGGCCTGTCCGAATGTATCACATCCACCTTCATCCCGTCGCGAACCAGCGCCTTGGCTACCATGTCCGCGCGTCGCTTGGTCTGGGTAAACACCAAGGCCCGCGTAACGTTTTCCGTGGCCAGGAGATACTTCAACAGCCCGTCCCGCTCGCCCCATTCCACAAGATACATCCGCTGTTCGATAGTCTCGGCGGCGGGCATTTCCGGTGCAACATGAACCTCGACAGGCTCGTGCAAAATGGCCTTGGCCAGGGACATTATCTTGGCGGGAATCGTCGCGGAGAAAAGCAGCGACTGGCGATGCTCCGGCACATAAGACAGTATATGCCAAATATCATCAATAAAACCCATGTCCAGCATCCGGTCGCCTTCGTCCAGAACGAAAATCTCCAGGCTGCGCAAGTCGACATGTCCCTGAGCCATCAGGTCGATAAGCCTACCCGGCGTGGCGACGACGATGTCCACTCCGCTGTGCAGGGCGTGGGTTTGAGATTTTTGTCGAACCCCGCCGAAGATAACCGTGTGCTTCAGGCCCGTGCCGGCGCCGTAGACCGCGAAGCTCTCGTCTATCTGGGCAGCCAGCTCGCGCGTGGGCGAGAGCACCAGACAGCGAATCGGCTTGACATGTCGGCTGGCTTGCTTCTTCGTCGGCAAGGGGTGGGCAAGCAGTCGCTGGAGTATCGGCAGAGCGAAGGCAGCGGTTTTGCCCGTGCCGGTCTGCGCGCAGCCCAGAACGTCTTTACCAGCCAGGATATGCGGTATCGCCTGGGTCTGTATATCGGTTGGCTGTGTGTACCCCTGGCCTTCGACGGCTGAAAGAATCGGTTCGTTTAATCCTAATGTACTAAATGGCATAGATATCTCACAAAACAAAAAAGGCTCCGACAGCATCAGAGCAAGCGGATATTTTACACCATCGGGCCCGGATAGGCAAACGGGCATTTGGAATCACGCGGCGTCTGTACAATGCTTCAATAGTCAATCGCTCTAAAACAATGGCAGTGGCGCCAAAAACAGGTGTATCAATCCGACGACCAGGCAGACAAACCCAAGCGGGATCTGATATCTCTCAAGTTGTTTCATCTTGTCATCATATTTTTTGAGAAATTCCTGTGTTTTTTCCACCGCCTCGCCGGCTTTACCGGAGATGTGCGATTTTTTGAATAGCAGTTCCTTGCCCAGGAAAAAGCCCACGGCGATCGCCGTTAGTTGTGGAACAATGTTGGCGAAGATAACGAATCTCAGCAGGAATAGCTGGAAGACCGCGATAAGTAGAGTGATTACGCCAATAGCCAGTACCACCACGCCGATCATATTCGACAGCGGGGTAATTTTTTCGTAAACAGAATTTAGTTTCGGAACTTTTCGCCTGATAAGCGGCGCCGCGGCGAGCAATCCGGCGATAATGTTTCCAAAGGCCAGAGCAAGCCTGAAGACCATACCTGTAAATCCGCTCTGGCCATCGCTTGCGACGGTTTGCGAATCGGCCCCACCCCCTCCTCCCGGGACATTTTTTCTCCTGATTTTCCAGATGTTTCCCACGGTAACACCGGCAAACGGTGGGGCTTTTTTCTCGCCAGGGCCTTCTCTGGTCAGAACGCTCAATTCAAATACGCGGGCTACGGACTCTTCGTCTGTGTCTTTGTAGACGGCGAGATAGATAGGGAGATACCATTGAACGGTCTGTCCGAGGATGTTCTTCTTATGACTGCCCCAGTTTCCCCTTATCGCCACGGCAAGGCAGTGTTCCGTGTTTTTCTTGTTGCCCCCCCACCCCTCGTCATTTCTGAGATATGCCAGGGCGACGGCTGCGAGAGCCTCACTGTCGCCAGGCCCCGCGAAATTTTTATAGTTGCCGGGCCACTTGGTTTCGTCGATTCTTTTATTGATCGCCGCAAGTTTGTCCGCTCGCTGCTTGTCGACTTTCGCGAGCATATCTTTGGCGGTTTTATTTTCGGGATTGAATTTTATCGCGAACCCGAGCGTTTGTTTCAATTTGTCGTAGTTTTTTTCGTTCGCCTGAGATTCGAAGGAGTCTATGGTTCGCTGGATACTCTGGGCATCCTGAACCAGCGTACGGGATTTGTTGATTCTTGCCTGTTGAACATTGTCCATGAACTTTTTGAGTCTTTCATAGATATCTCCAGCGGATGTCGATGGGTGTTCGCCGTCCTTTACGGTAGTTTTCATCGTCTCGTTGATTTCAGAAGCGGTTTTGCCATACTTTTGGGAGAATTCGTCGAGTTGTTTTTGAAATTTCGGCTTCATCAGCTTTTCGTAATTGTCCAACACGGCGAGTATTTTGGTATAATCGCTGCCGATTATGTTGGGCGCGTATGACGGAACGACCGGTTCGATGTCTTTTTTCATGTCCTTGTAAGCCCGCTCAAGATTGCCCCAGTCCTTGAGGGCTTCTTGTTCTGTCGCCCCCGCCGATACGGTGGAAACACAGGCTACCACGGCGACGATGATGAGGGTTGTGATTCGATAGTTCTTCATGTTTTTTCTCCCAATGATACCAAGTGGCTACATCCCGATCCCAAGTCCCGGACTTCCCCGTATGCTACAACGGGTCTTGGAAAATGTCAAATATCTTCACCGTAGTCCCGATGCTTCGGTTCTGCGCATATTCGATTTTACCCTGTCGCCCTCCCCCGCTCGACGTTGCAACAATGGCGGCCTGGAGGTACTATGCGGGCATGAATTTGCTGTTCGAAAATCCGCAGGACAAGCCCGCTGGCCCGGAGACCCCCGCGCCTCAGCCCCAGGGTCAGATCGTGGCGGTGGCCCTCAACGCCAATGTCTGGGACAGTTACGACTACATTTTCCCCGCCGCCTTTGGCGAGCCTTTCCTGGGCCAACGCGTTGGCGTGCCGTTTGGCAGGGGCAATCGCGCGACGGTGGGTTTCATCGTCGCTCTGGGGCGGCCTGCTACGACCCGCACCCTCAAGCCTGTGCATCACGCGG
>QNCB01000075.1 GCA_003644335.1 Planctomycetota bacterium
ACGAAGCCTGTGGTGTTGGCGAAGAATTTTACAGTGTTTTCCTGCGGGCCGCAGCCTGGCATGAGTAGCTGCACGGGCTTGTGCATGTTGCGGAGAATCGCGTGCGACCAGCTCGCCAGCTTGTGGCCTCCGCAGCGAACCATCTCGCCCGGAACGACCATCACGGGCACATCGGCTGGTATGCCCAGGGCCTGACGGACTTCCGCTCGCCGGGCCGGGGCGGGGGGCTGGAACAGCGACGCATCGGCTGCGGGGGGCAGGGTCGCCAGCCTTTGCGGGTCAGCTCCCAGGCCAAGCAACAGATCTCGACTTCGACGGCTCGGCACGGTCAGCGTGAGGCCATGTTGGCCTATCAGCCAGGGTATGTCCTCGATGGCGCGGCGGCTATCCGGCAGGTGCGGGATGGACAACACGACCTGGCCGCCAACCTGCCGGGCAGCGGCCAGGGCCAATTTCAACAGCTCGACAGACCAGACATGAAGCGTCGCGCCAATTGGCAAAGCTTCCGCCAACTGCCGGGCGCTGAACGCCGCTGGGCCCAGGGTGCGTCGCAACGGCGTCACCTCGCAGGTCGCACTTTTGGGCAGCGCGCCAAGCGAGAATACAGGCTCGTCGGCTTCGCGAATCGCCTGCATCTGCCATATCATATCAGCTGGGGTGCGGGCGTCGATGATGTGCGCGACGGGCTTCATCCGCGATCCTCCACGACAATCCGCCGGCGTCGCCAGCTGCCAAGCACCGCTGCGAGCAGCAGCAGACAATGACCCGCACACTCAATACTCTCTTCCAACTGCGAGTGAATGTGTTGCTCCTCGGGGATGAACCTGAACAGCCTTTTCTCGACCATTTGACTAAGGGCGTAGCAGGCCAGGGCGCCGACGAAAAATATCGTGTGTCGCCAATTTTCGCTTGGCTTGTCGATGATATCCCGCCAAAGCAGCATCCACACGAAGCAGATGCCCAGCAGCGGAAAGATAGCGTCCTTGATGCTGATGTCCGCGTCGCTCTCAGGTCGCCAGTGCAGCTCGCGGAGCAGGAGCATTCCGACCAGGGTGCCGATGACGACATAGCTGAGGTTGCGGGTGAAGATAGCCTTGCCCCAATACACCGCCACGGCCAGGGCGAGGATGACCGGACCTATTTTTTCGAGCAAGACTGCCAGGTTCTGCATTTCGAGGCTTGCCCGTGGGCCTGAACCGAGTGTCCTGCAGTAGATGATAGCGGCGCACATGGCAAGTGGGCCGAGCAGAGCGGGCAGGTACAGCGATATCCGCCGCAACGGATGGACAGGTTTTGATATTGCCGCAAGGTCGTTCATTATATAGTCTCCCGCGGCAAAAACCGCGAATCGGAAATCGGCTGGGGATTATAACCTCAAAAGATCAAATGTGCGAGCCTGCGAAACTGGTTGACTGGTTGATTGGTTATTCTCCTCGTTCATTCTCGCGAAGCCTCCCGCTGTGTCATCCCCACCAATGCCACGGGTCAAAAATATCTTTCGCGACTTTCGCGTGTTTCGTAGTCCTTTTTTTACTGATAACTGATTACCGATTACTTTCGCATCACAAAGTCTTTCCGAAATTTTGAAAACGTGGTAGAATAGCGTTGCGGCAAAAGATTTTCGAGAGCTGTCGTTTTATGCGGGAAAGGAACATGCTCATGAATTGTTCGACATTGGACCGGGGCTGGAAGGCTCCCGGCACGATTCATCCTGAATCGCGGCGTATCGCGGATAAGGTTTACGATCCGGGGTATCATCACTATTGTCCCGGCGAGGCCTGGACGCCGGCGATGAACCTCTACCAGGACGACCGGAATTATTACGCGGTGGTAAACCTCGCTGGCGTTGGCTGTCAGTCTATCGAGATGGACGTCAGCAAAGGCAAGCTGGTTATCGCGGGCCATCGCCCTACCCCCCCGCCGCCCGCTGTTTTCGGCAAGCTCGAACTGTTCCACATGGAGATAGACCACGGGCGATTCAGCCGAGCTATAGACCTGCCGGACACCGTCGACGCGGACAATATCGAAGCTGTCTACCGGGCGGGCCAACTGCTCGTTACCATGCCGAAAGTTCGCCTGTGAAAAACACACCAAAAAAATCGAATAAACCGAAAATAAACGCCGGCGAAGATTCCGACGCTGTAATCTCCCCCAGCAGGAAGAGTCTCGCGACGCCCCCGCCAGAGGAAGAAACGTTCGAGCTGCCATCGATCGTGGCGGTGTTGCCCGTGCGAAACACGGTGAACTTCCCCGGCACAATAGTGCCCCTGGCTATCCATCGCGAAAAGTCTCGCAAGCTCCTGGCTGAGGTCATGCCCGGGCAAAAACTCATCGTTACCGTTTGTCAGAAAGACCCGCAAGTCGACGACCCGGGCCCGGACGACCTCTACGAAATCGGCACAGCTATGATGATCCTCAAGCTGCTGCGGATGGAAGAGGGCCATCAGAACCTTATAGTACAGGGGCTGGTGCGGGTGCGGGTGGTGGAATGGCTGGGCGCCGAGCCTTACCTCCGGGCCCGCATCGAGCAGCTCAGCGAGGTAGCTGTGCTGAACCGCCAGACCGAAGCGCTCGTGTTGGACATACGAACCATGGCCAGCCGAGTTATCGAGCTGTCCCCCGGCATACCCGACGAAGCCCGTATCGTGCTGAACAACATCGATCAGCCCGGCGCGATGGCTGATTTTCTCGCAGCCAATCTACCTGTCGATCTGAAAACCAAACAAAAACTCCTCGAACAAACCGACGTAACCGCGCGATTGCGAGGCATCAGCAAAGAGCTGCAAAAACAGATCGAAATTCTCGAACTCTCCGACAAAATTCACAACCAGGTGAGAGAGAATATCGACAAGTCCCAACGCGAATATTTCCTGCACGAACAGCTCAAAGCCATCCAGCAGGAACTGGGACAAATGGACGACCGCACGGTCGAAATAGCGGAACTTCGCGAGAAAATCGTCGCAGCCAAGATGCCCAAAAACGTCGATAAGGAAACCCGTCGCGAGCTGGGTCGGCTAGAGAAAATTCCCACCGCATCGCCTGAGTACAATGTCATCCGAACGTATCTGGACATTATGACCGAGCTGCCATGGAGCGTTGCGACCGGGGACAGGCTGGACGTCAAGAAAGCTGCTGCGGTGCTAGACGCGGACCACTACGACCTGGAAAAAGTCAAACGGCGAGTGCTGGAATATCTGGCTGTGCGAAAATTGGCGCCCGAATCCCGCGGGCCTATCCTCTGCTTCGTAGGCCCGCCGGGGGTGGGCAAGACCTCGCTGGGCCAATCCATCGCCCGGGCGCTTGGGCGAAAGTTCATCCGCATGAGCCTGGGCGGCATTCGCGACGAAGCCGAGCTGAGAGGCCATCGCCGAACGTACATCGGTGCCATGCCGGGGCGAATTATCCAGGAACTGCGCAAGGCTGGGTCGAACAATCCCGTGTTCATGCTCGACGAACTGGACAAAGTCGGAGCGGACTTCCGCGGCGACCCGACGTCAGCCCTGTTGGAAATTCTCGACCCCGCACAAAACGGCACGTTCCAGGATCACTACCTCAACGTCCCGTTCGACCTCAGCAAGGTTCTCTTCATCGCCACGGCCAACTACATGGAACCCGTCCCCCCTGCCCTGCGCGACCGCATGGAGCAGATCGAACTGCCAGGCTACACGCCGCAGGAAAAACTGCACATCGCGGAAAAATATCTCCTGCCGAGACAGCTGCGGGAAAATGGCTTAAAGCCAAGCCAAGCCAGGTGGAACGACAAAGCCCTGATGCGGATCATCGAGCAGTACACCCGCGAGGTCGGCGTGCGAGAGCTGGAACGGCAGATCGGCTCGGTCTCGCGCGGCATCGCTGCGATGGTGGCTGCGGGAAAAAGTCGCGGGCGAACCGTTACGACCAGGCTGATAACCGAGCTGCTAGGCCCACGGAAATATGAAAACGAATTGGCTATGCGGACGGACATGCCCGGCGTGGTAACGGGCCTGGCCTGCACGCCGGTGGGCGGCACGATTCTGTTCATCGAGGCGACCACTTTCCCCGGCAGAGGCAGGATGATAATGACAGGCCAGATCGGCGAGGTCATGAAAGAATCCGCCCAGGCAGCGCTGAGCCTGGTCAAGGGCATCGCAGCCAACGACGGCATGGACATGCGCCAGCTGGCTGGGCAGGATATTCATATCCACGTCCCAGCCGGTGCCATCCCAAAGGACGGGCCTTCCGCCGGCGTGGCGATGTTCACCGCGCTGATGAGCCTGCTGATGAATAGGCCGGCCCGGGCGGACGTTGCGATGAGTGGCGAGATAACGCTCCGAGGCCTGGTCCTGCCCGTCGGCGGCATGAAGGACAAAATCCTCGCTGCCAAACGGGCTGGCATTAAAACCGTCGTGCTGCCCGCCCAGAATAAAAAGGACTTGGCTGACCTCCCGGAATCCACCCGGGAAGACATGCAATTCATCTTCGCGAAAACAGTAGACGACGTCCTCCACGCCTCGCTGAAATTTTGAGAGACAGAAGTCAGGAAAAACTATCCCGATTTATCAGGGTAGTTTCTTTTCTCACTGATAACTGGTAACAGGTAACTGATAACTTACTTATGGGTTTACACAACAGGACATATTGGCGGGAAGGCAGTGGCGGCGATAGCTTTGGCAGTGGTCGCGGCGGCGGGGTGTCCATCGGCCTGCCCAAGCCTACCCCAGCGGTCAAAGTTCTGCTCATCGCCAACGTCGTAATGTTCGTCTTGCAGCAGATAGCCCCCCAGCTAACGACGACCTGGCTGACGGTTATCCCCGCGGTGTGGTGGCAACTGTGGCGATACGTTTCGTTCCAATTCCTCCATGGCGGGGTGTTTCACATCCTCTTCAATATGCTCGGGCTGTACTTCCTGGGCGGGTACCTCGAACGCGCCTGGGGGCCGAGGCGGTTCCTGAAATTTTACCTCATCTGCGGCGCCTTCGCTGGGCTGACGCACGTCGTCATGACGTTCGCGTTTGGCTGGAACCCAGGCGTCCCGCTACTGGGGGCATCGGGCGGAGTCTATGCCGTCATCATGGCCTGCGCGATTCTCTTCCCGGGCATCCAACTGATAATCCTGCTGTTCCCGGTTCCCATCCGCTTTGCGGCGATACTCTTTTTCGGTATCACGTTTCTTTCCCTGCTCTCCGGCGGAGCCAGCGGCATCTCACACGCTGCCCACTTCGGCGGCATGGTCTTGGCGGTGGCTTGGGTGTGGGGGCTACCCAAATTAAAATCGGCATCCGTCGAGGCGAAAGCATCAGCCCGGCAGGGAGCGTGGGAACGAAAAATGCGACAACGCCAAGCCAACCAGGAACAGATAGACCGCATTTTGGACAAAATAAAAAACCAGGGCCTCGCCAGCCTGAGCAACAAAGAAAAACAACTACTACAAGAAGCCACAGAGCAACAAAGACGCGAAGACAAACGAATAAATAAACTGTAAGTCTCCGAGATTAAATCCTGGCGTTATTATTGAGTATCGATGGTGAACATAAAACTGGTCGGTTATTATAGGCAATTTCGGATTTTAGATTTCGGATTTCGGGCCGGGCCTATTCGTGAAACAATCCGAAATCTAAAATCCGAAATCCGAAATAAATTTGGAGGTTTTTTTCAATGAACTATATTTCCACGCGTGGACAGGTCGAGCCTGTCGGGTTTCAGGACGCTGTTCTCATGGGCCTGGCTGACGACGGCGGGCTGATTATCCCAGAGACTATCCCCAGCCTGGCGGATCGACTCGACGAGCTGAGGACGCTGGCCTACCCGCAGTTGGCTTACGAAATAATATCTCTGTTCGCTACGGATATTCCAGCGGAGAAACTGCGCGAAATTATCGAGCGGACGTATGGACAGGCCTTCCCCGAGGGTGTCGCGCCGGTCGTGCCGGTCGGCGATTTGTTTGTGCAGGAGTTGTGGCACGGGCCTACCCTGGCCTTCAAGGACGTCGCCCTGCAATTGCTGGGCAATCTGTTCGAATATATCCTCAACCAGCGTGGCGGCGGGCTGAACATACTCGGTGCCACCAGCGGCGATACCGGCAGTGCCGCGATCTACGGTTGTCGAGGCAGGCGGGGGCTGAGCATTTTTATCATGCACCCGCGCGGGCGCGTCTCGCCAATTCAGCACCGCCAAATGACGACCGTCCTGGACGCCAACGTCCACAACATCGCCATCGACGGCAGCTTCGACGACTGCCAAAACATCATGAAAACTCTCGCAGCTGACCTCGATTTCAAGCGGGAATACTCGCTCGGCGCGGTCAACAGCATCAACTGGGCGAGGGTGCTAGCCCAGGTGGTGTACTACTTCTCGGGCTCGTTCGACATCTGCCAGGCCAGCGGCGCCCAGGCTATCGACGTAAGCGTGCCGACAGGCAACTTCGGCGATATCCTGGCTGGGTGGTTTGCTATGAAAATGGGCGCGCCGATAAGAAAGCTGATTCTGGCGACGAACGAAAACGATATCCTCTGCCGATTTTTCAACACGGGCGAGTACTCGCTCGGCGAGGTTTTTCACACGCTCAGCCCGTCGATGGATATTCAGGTAGCTAGCAACTTCGAGCGGTATTTGTATTACAAACTCGACAGCGACCCCCAGGCCCT
>QNCB01000076.1 GCA_003644335.1 Planctomycetota bacterium
AGGGCCAAGATATTGCCCGAGGCTTTCGCCCTTATCCGCGAAGCCTCTCGGCGGGCGCCCAACCACCGTCAATACGACGTCCAGCTCGTGGCGGGGATGATTCTCGACGAGGGTTGGATAGCTGAGGAAGCGACCGGCGAGGGCAAGACCATCGCTTGCTACCCCGCGATATACCTAGCTTGGCTTGAGGGCATGCACACGCATGTCGTTACCGTCAACGATTATCTCGTCCAGCGCGACGCCACCTTCGCTATGCCCGTCTTTGCGATGCTCGGCGCGACGGTTGGTTTTATCACCGCGGAGATGGATCACGCCCAACGGCAGGAGCAGTACGCGTGCAGCATAACCTATGGCACGAATAGCGAGTTCGGGTTCGACTACCTGCGGGACAACATGAAACTCTCGCCGGCTGAGCAGGTGCAAGGCCCGCTGGATTTCGCTATCGTCGATGAGGTCGACAGCATCCTTATAGACGAAGCTCGCACGCCATTGATAATTTCAGGCCCAGCTTACAGCGACACGGGCAGATACAAAAAAGTCGACGCAGTTACGCGCGAAGTTCTGGCTAAGAACAAGCCCTGGGACCAGGCTAACAAGCGAGTGGAAACTCTCAAGCGAGAAATCAAAGCTCTCAACGGCGAGCTTGTTAAAGCCAAGAAGTCAGGCCAGGCCAGCGAGACGCAAAAAAAGATCGACCAAGCCCTGGCCAGTCTCGACGCTGCGGAGGACGCCCTGTCGCGCGAGACGAAATACTACGAAATCGAGATCGACCGCAAGGCTGCTCACCTGACGCACGAGGGGGTCGCCCTGGCTCAGGATATCGCGGGGGTCGGCAGTTTTTATGTCGGCGCCAACATGGATTGGCCTCACCTTATGGATCAGTCGTTGCGGGCGCATCTGGTTTACGAGCGCGACAAGGATTATGTCGTTCAGCAGGGCAAGGTCATCATCGTCGACGAGTTCACGGGCAGGCTGCTCGAGGGCAGGCAGTGGTCGGATGGCTTGCACCAGGCGGTCGAAGCCAAGGAACGGGTAACCGTGAAGGAGGAAACCCAGACCCTGGCGACGATTACGCTGCAGAATTATTTCAAGCTCTACAAAAAACTCGCGGGCATGACCGGCACAGCTATGACCGAAGCTGAGGAGTTTTTGAAAATCTATGGCCTGGACGCCGCGGCTGTGGTTACGCACAGGCCTGTCAACCGCGTCGACAGCAACGACCTTATTTTTTCCGAGGTCAAGGGCAAGTTCGACGCTATCGTCGAGGAGATAAATCGCGTCAGCAAGCAGGGCAGGCCCGTCCTGGTGGGCACGACGAGCATCGAAAAATCCGAGTACCTCTCGAATCTGCTGATCCGCGAATATGGCATCGAGCATCAGGTGCTGAACGGCCGGCCTGAAAACGCAGCACGCGAAAATGAAATCGTCGCCCTGGCTGGTCAGCAAAGGCCTCTCAAGCCCGGCAGCCGCGACATGGTCGGCACGGTAACCATCGCTACGAACATGGCTGGTCGCGGCACGGATATCAAACTAGGCCCAGGCGTGGTCAATGAACTCTGCAAAACTCCCCCCGCTGAGCAACTGGCGGAACTTGGCGTGGAGATAGACCCGCTGTATCCGCCTGGGGCAACCAAGTGCTGCATCGCCTGCGAGCAATACAACGCTGCGACGGGCTGTGCGCATTGCTTCAAGCCGAAGGTTGCGCCAGAGTTTCCCGCCCGAGGCCGAAGCCAGTGTCAAGACGATGTTCCATGCGGGTTGCACATCGTCGGCACCGAGCGACACGAAGCCAGGCGTATCGACAATCAGCTCCGCGGACGAGCGGGCAGGCAGGGCGACCCGGGCTCGAGCAGGTTCTTCCTTTCGCTGCGGGACGACCTGATGTCCATATTCGCAGGCGAGTGGACGCTGAAAGTGCTGGGCTGGCTAGGCTTGCAGGGCGACCAGGCCATCGAGGACAAACGAATTTCAAAAGGCGTCGAGCGGGCGCAGTGCAAGGTCGAGCAACGCAACTTCGAGATACGAAAAAATCTCCTCGACTACGACGAGATAATGGATCATCAGCGGCATACATTTTACTCGCAGCGACAGAGGGTGCTGGAAGGCCGTGGGCTGGAGGGCATGGTGTTTGATATGCTCGACGAGTCGATCGCCAACGGCGTGGAGAGCTATCTCGACGGCGGGCATCATCTGCGCTGCATTGCCGAGTGGGCCCGGACCAACCTGCAAGTGCCCGTACGGGACGACCAGATAAAAGCCCAGTCTCCCAACGACCTGCCAAGCCTGGAGGGAGACCTTCGCGAGCTTGCCAAGGAAGACGCGCAGCAGACAATCGCCCTGACCATCGGCGAGTATATCGACGAGGAAGACGAGCCTCGCAATTGGGATTTGCGAGGCCTGAGCAGCTGGGCCAAGAGCAGGTTCGCTGTGGATATTTCCCAGAACCACCTTCGGCAGATGTCGCTGGCCGAAGTAACCAACGCGCTGGAGCAGGGAGCAGCTGCCCAGATAGACCGGGTGGATTTGTCGCCCATCGCGGAGATGCTGGAGGAAGACTTCGCCCGCAAGGGCCTGGCCCAGTGGGCCTCGGACAAATTCGACATCGATGTTCGCCCGGATGAACTCACCGCCAGCCCGGACGAGGTGCAAGCCCTGCTGAGCGAAAAAGCCCGGGCAGCTTACCGACAGCGGGAGATCGAATATCCCGTCGAGCATGCTATCGACATGACGTTAGGCCAGGCGGGAGCTGAAAATGTCTACGCACTCGACGCCCTGGTGAACTGGGCTAACGCGAAATATGACGCGGGCCTGGCGGTGGAAAGTTTCCAGGGCAAGGAAATTTCCGCCATCCGGGCTGAGCTGATAGCCCTGGCGCATCAGTGGGCTGATGACGAAAAACTCGACGGACTCATCCGCGATGCGATAGGCTCCGAGCCGAGCTTGGACCAGGCTATCGAATTTGCAGCAGAGCGATTCAAGACCGACCTTACGCCAGAGGATTTCGGCACAAAACAGGATTCGTCAGACCAGGCTCTCGATGGCGAGACTATAATAGATAGGCTCGTGCGGACAGGCAGAGATTTCCTCCGCCGGGAGATGACCGAGCTGGAGCGGTTCGTCCTGCTGCAGATTTATGACAGCTCGTGGAAAGATCATCTGTTGGGCATGGACCATTTGAAGGGTTCAATAGGCTTGCGCGGTTACGCTGAGCAAGACCCCAAGGTGGCTTACAAAAGCGAGGGTGGCAGACTGTTCGACGACATGTTCGCGGGCATTGTTGAGAAAGTGACCGACATGATCTTCAAGGTCAAGCTCTCCGCCGGGGCCCAGATGGAAAGCGTCTATCAGGTCTCAAGCCAGGTGCACGAGCAACTGCAAGGCTACGATCATCTCGCCCAGGGCCTGGCGGACCAGCAGGCAGCAGCTGAGCCTCAAAAAATTTCACAGATAGTAAGAGCAGATATCCGAGTGGGCCGAAACGACCCCTGCCCCTGCGGCAGTGGAAAGAAATTCAAAAAATGCTGTGGGAAAGAATAGGCAAATAGGCAATTGGCAAGTAGGCAATAGGGAAAAAAAAGAAGGCTCGGGATCGCCGCTTCCCGAACCTTCAAAAATGGGCTGCTCCCGCTATCGAGCGGGAAAGACCCAAGACAGCCCAACTAACTAATCGGCGGATTACGCGAGTCCATTAAGTAACTATACAAAATTTGTAAAAATTTATAACAACCGGCAACACAAGCATTTATAGAGGAAAAATTATGTCAGACCGCAAAATATGCAAGTTGGCCCTGGCTGACGGATTTGTAATGACAGGCCTGGCCTTCGGAGCAGAGGGCAACAGCTCGGGCGAGGTGGTTTTCAACACAGGCATGGCTGGTTATCAGGAGGTTCTCACCGACCCGTCCTATGCTGGGCAAATTGTGTCGATGACCTATCCGCTCATCGGCAAGTATGGCATAACCCCTGAAGATATCGAGTCTTACAGCAAGAAAATTCAGGTTCGAGCGTTCGTTATCAAGGAGCTTAGCCCGCTGGCGAGTAATTTTCGTAGCAGCAAGACGTTGGACGAATATCTCGCTGGCGAGGGCATTATGGGCATCGCCGATGTTGACACTCGCGCTCTGACCCGCCATATCCGACAAGCTGGTGCGGTCAACGGCGTGATCAGCACGGAAATAACCGACGACGCCCAGCTTGTGCGCCAGGCCCAGGCCTTGCCTTCGATGGCGGGGAGCGACTTCGTCAAAGACGTTACCCCCGCGGCAGCCTACGACTGGGCTGATGGATACGTCAGCGAGTTCGCCCAGCAAGCCAGGCCTCACGGCAAGGAAATATACGACGTCGTCGCTATCGACTGCGGCGCGAAAATGAACATCCTGCGGAACCTCGTCGAGTCAGGCTGTCGGGTGCACGTCGTGCCAGCCTCGACCTCGTCAGCGGAAATCCTCGCCCGCAAGCCCCACGGCGTGTTCGTATCCAACGGCCCGGGCGACCCTGCGGCGGTAACCTACGCCATCGAAACCCTGCAAGGCCTGGTCGGCAAGGTGCCGCTCTTCGGCATCTGCCTGGGGCACCAGATACTCTCGCTGGCCCTGGGAGCCCAGACATACAAGCTGAAGTTTGGCCATCGAGGCTGCAACCAACCCGTCCGAAACCAGGCTACCGGCAAGGTCGAAATCACCAGCCAAAACCATGGCTTCGCCGTCGAGCCGAGCAGCCTGACCAAAACCGGAGCGGAGATAACGCACATCAATCTCAACGACGACACCGTCGAAGGATTCTCCAGCCTGGACAAGTGCCTCTTCAGCGTGCAATACCACCCAGAAGCAAGCCCAGGCCCGCACGACGCGACATATCTGTTCGACTGTTTCCGAGCGATGATGGCCTCGGGCCAGGCACCCTCGGCAACGGACATGCACGCCGCACAAGAAGCCCTCGCCAAAGCGGGACAAACGGCTTAAAGTTATCAGTTGTCAGTTGTCAGTTATCAGTAACAGCAAAAAAAATTTGTGCAATTCGTTTTTATTCGTGTCCTTCGCGTTCTACTGTTTTTGCTGTTAGTGATTACTGCAGACTGATTACTTTTTAAGAAAATGTCGAAACGAATTCTGTTATCCTGGAGCAGCGGCAAGGACAGTGCCTGGGCGTTACATGTTTTGCAACAGCAGAGCGACGTCGAGGTCGCCGGGCTGTTCACTACCGTCAACGAGCGGTTCGATCGCGTTGCTATGCATGCTGTGCGGAGCGAGCTGTTGCGGGCCCAGGCCCAGCGGGCTGGCCTGGAGTTGCATGTTATTAACATTCCCTATCCGTGCAGCAACGAGCGGTACGAGCAAGCTATGCTGAAGTTTCTCGACCAGGCCAAGCTCCTCGACATCAAGGCGATGGCCTTTGGCGACCTGTTCCTGCCAGACATCCGCGAGTACCGCGAGAAGAACTTGGCTGGGACGGGTTTCGAAGCGATGTTCCCGCTATGGGACAGCGACACGACCGCCCTTGCGACGGAGATGATATCCGCAGGCCTGGAGGCTGTGCTTACCTGCATAGACCCTCGCAAGCTGCCAGCCGAGCTGGCAGGCAGACGGTATGACGCGAGCCTGCTGGCTGAGTTGCCCGCGGGCATCGACCCCTGCGGCGAAAACGGCGAGTTCCACACCTTCGTCTCAGCGGGGCCTATGTTCAGCCAAGCTATCGAAGTATCGGTAAGCCCAGGCGAGGAACATGACGGATTCGTCTTCGCCGACGTCAAGCCAACCCATGCCTCAAAAACTGTTTCCTGAATGGCTGGCGGGTGGTAAAATTTAGCCAATCTCAACCGGAGCTACGCTATGCAACTTATAGTCAAAATCGCAATCAGTATAGCAGTCATCCTCGTAGCTACCGCTATCGCGAAGAAGTTTCCATCCGCAGCTGGGCTTATCGGCGTCATGCCATTGACCGGAGCCTTGGTGCTGGTGTGGGTATATCTGGAGAACAAAGGCAAGGCTGAGGTCATGCAAAACTTCGCCAGGGGAGCACTGTGGGGTATTCTGCCGAGCATACTGTTTTTTGTCGTCGCGCTGATTTGTTTCAAGAAGCAAATATCGCTACCCGGCATCTTGGCTCTGAGTTTCACAGCCTGGCTGGCTGCTGCGATAGTGCATCAATGGGTTTTAGGGGTATTGAGATAACAGCAACCACGTCTGACAAATCGCAGTACCCGTGTCTAGAGCTATTTAAGTATGAGATGCCATGTTGCCGATAGAGTTGCTATGGCATGGATAGCTACACAAGAGATACGGGAACGGGCGATTGCGGCCTATGATGCCGGGCAAGGAAGTCAGCAGGAGGTTGCCGCCATGTTCGGAATTCATCTGCGGATCTTTCAACGATGGCTCAAACGCTATCGAAGCGGCGGGCTGTGTCGCCCTCTGCAACGCGGACATCGTCGTGCTGGACAATCTCTCAGCCCACAAGGACAAAGAAGCCCTCTCGTTAATCGCCGCGGTCGGTGCCGAAGTGTGATTTCTGCCACCTTATAGCCCGGACCTGAATCCGATTGAGAAAATGTGGTCGAAGGTTAAAGAGCTTCTGCGATCAGCCAAGGCCCGCACCTTCGAGGCTCTGTTAGCCGCCATCGCCA
>QNCB01000077.1 GCA_003644335.1 Planctomycetota bacterium
CCGCACGATTCTTCCTGCACGAACTCCATGAAAAATCTCGCTACGTCTACCATGCAGGTGTTTTCGTCCATCACGACCAGCCCGCCGGAGCCCATTATCGCGTCGAGGTCGTTGAGCGACTCGTAGTCCAGCGGCACGTCGAGATGCTCCGCTGGTATGCATCCGCCGGAAGGCCCGCCGATTTGGGCAGCCTTGAATTTCTTGCCCCCGGGCACGCCCCCGCCGATGTCGAAAATAAGTTCTCGCAGGCTCGTGCCGATTGGCACCTCGACCAGGCCTGCGATATTGATGTCCCCCGCCAGGGCGAAGACCTTCGTGCCGGGCGATTTTTCCGTGCCGGTTTCGGCGAACCGCTCCCCGCCGGAGAGTAAAATGGCTGGGACATTTGCGTAGCTTTCGACATTGTTCAGGACGGTAGGTTTGCCCCAGAGTCCTTCCAACGCCGGAAACGGCGGGCGCGGACGCGGCTCGCCTCGCAAAGATTCGATGGAAGCTATCAGGGCGGTTTCCTCGCCGCAGACAAACGCGCCGGAGCCCATGCGAATTTCCAGGTCGAAGCTAAACCCGCAGCCCAGGATATTTTCGCCCAACAGCCCAGCGAGCCGGGCCTGGCCTATGGCAGCCTCCAGCCGCTCCACCGCCAGGGGGTATTCCGCCCGGACATAGACAAAGCCCTCAGCCGCTCCCACGGTATAGGCTGCGATGATCAAGCCTTCGATGACGCTGTGCGGGTCGCCCTCGAGCACGCTGCGATCCATAAACGCGCCGGGGTCGCCCTCGTCGGCGTTGCACAGGACATATTTTTTCTCGCCCGGGGCCTGGTGGGCATAGCTCCATTTTTGCCAAATCGGGAACCCCGCTCCGCCCCGGCCTCGCAGGCCCGAAGCCTTGAGCTGGGCCAGTACATCCTCGCTGGTCAGGCCCGAAAGTACTTTGCCCAGCGCGCGATAGCCGTCCCGGGCGATAAACTCCGCGATGCAGCCTGGGTCTATCAGCCCGCAATTTCGCAGCACGACCTTCTGCTGCCGATTGAAGAATGTGATATCCCTTTGAGCGGGCGTGGGTTTTAGTTCGCCATCGTCGTCCGGGCCAGGCCAGGTTAGTCTCTGGACAACCTCCCCACCGAGGATATGCTTCTCGATTATTTCCGCAGCGTCGGTTGGTTTGACGTTTTGGTAAAACACCTTGCCAGGCTCAATGAGCAACACAGGCCCTTTAACGCAAGGCCCGAGACAACCCGTGGGCACGAGCTGAACCTTATCGACAAGATTAGCTCGGTCGATAGCATCGTGCAGGGCTTGCTTGAGAGCAAGTGCTCCGCTGGCGATACACCCACCGCCGGTACATAGCAGGATTTTCAAAACTCCCTCCACGCCCCTGGCCGGGCCGGTCTGGAGCGACTCTCGCCAGGCGGTAAGCTGCTGGGGACTTTCGATTCGCGTTATCTTCTCCGCCATCATGTCACGCCCTCCCCGTCGCGATAACTTGCGATTATCCGCGGCACATCGGCCGGGGCGACTCGCTGGTGGACATGATCGTTTATGGTGATGACCGGAGCCAGGCCACACGCTCCGAAACATCGGCCTGTCTCCAGCGAGAAAAGTTTGTCCTCGGTGGTTTGGCCAACCTCCACGCCGAGTTCCATCGCCAGCGCGTCCAGCACGCCCTGGGCGTTCAGGACATAGCAAGCTGTGCCCATGCACACGCGGACGAGAAACTTGCCCCGAGGCTCGCGCGAGAAAAACGAATAAAAAGTTACCACGCCGAAGACCTTGCTCATAGGCTCGCGGAGTTCCGTAGCTATTCGCTCCAGCACATGCTCGGGCAGATAGCCATAGATTCCCTGAGCCTGCTGCAACACGGGCATCATCGCGCCGGGCTGATTGCGATATTTCCCCAGCACCTCGCCCAGCCTGGCTGCCAATTCGTCCGCCCCAGCCTCTTGCCCGCAGGCAAGGTCGCAGCCAGCACAACCGCATTTTGTAGTTTCATCAGTCATTTTTTTCCAGCTTGTAGCCCGTAGGTCATGCAACAAGTTGCATGACCTACTATTACTACTTCATGTTCTTCACGGTAAAAATTCCCGCACTGGCCTGCTATATTTTTTCCAGTTTTGCGGCACAGATTTTGAACTCGGGTATCTTGGCTATCGGGTCCAGTGCGTCGTTGGTCAGGCGGTTGGCAGAGGCTTCGGCGAAGTGGAACGGCGCGAAGAGAGACCCTGGCGCTGCGCGGTCGGTGATTTCCGCAGCCAATTCTATGCAGCCTCGCCTGGTGGACACTCGCACAACCTCCCCCGGCGATATGCCCAAGGCCTCGGCGTCGCGCGGGTTTATCTCAACCGACGCGTTTGGCACCAGGCCATCGAGAACCTCGCTGCGACGAGACATGCTGCCGGTGTGAAAATGCTCCAGCTGCCTGCCCGTGCTGAGCGCCATCGGATATTCCTCGCAAGGTTCCTCCGCCGGGGGGCGATACTCCAACGGCGTCAACAGCCCCTTGCCCCGCACGAACTGCCCGACATGCAAAATCGGCGTACCGGGATGGTCAGGCGTGGGGCAGGGCCATCGCAGGCCACAGTTGGCTTCGAGCCGCTCGTAGGTCATCCCGCCATAGTGCGGCGAGAGCGAAGTCATCTCGGCAAAAAGTCGCTCGTTGGTGTCGGGGAAATTCTCGCAGCCAAGCCGCCGGGCCAACTGGGCTATTATGTGGTAGTCCTGCCGGGCCTCGCCTGGCGGGTTAAGCGCAGCTCGACCGAGCTGACACCGCCGTTCGGAGTTTGTGTACGTGCCGGTTTTCTCCGCGAAGGAAGCAGCTGGGAAAACCACATCAGCCAGCCTGGCTGTCTCGGTCAGGAAAATATCCTGCACGATAAGCAAGTCCAGCTTTTTGAACTGGGCCTCGGCGTGGTTGAGGTTAGGCTCGGAGAGCATCGGGTTCTCGCCCATAACGTACAGCCCGCGGATATCCTCGCCCATCGACTGAACCATATTCGTAACGGTCATGCCGATCTGCTCGTCCATCGCAGCGGCGTCGGTGCCCCAGGCCTGGGCGAATTTTTCCCGCACGCTCTGCTCCGTAACAGGCTGATAGCTGCTGAAGACATTTGGCAGCGCGCCCATGTCGCAGGCGCCCTGGACATTGGATTGGCCTCGCAGCGGGTTCACTCCGCCGCCGGGGAAACCCAGATTGCCGGTTATCATCGAGAGGTTGGCCACCGCCCGGACATTGTCCACGCCATGGGTGTGCTGCGTGATGCCCATGGAAAAATATATCGAGCCTCGGCCTGTCGTCGCGAAAAGTTCCGCCAGCTGGAATAGATCCCCAGGCCCGATGCCGCTTAGCCTCTCGACAGTTTCCGGCGTGAAAAACGCGAGCGACTTTTCGTAGTCGTCCCAGTTCTCGCATCGGCTGCGGACGTAGTCCATATCCGCCCAGCCCTGCTCTATAATGATACGCTGCATTCCCATCAGCCAGGCTACGTCCGAGCCGCTGCGCTGTCGCAGGTGCAGGTCGGCTACTTTTGCCAGGTCTGTCTGGCGAGGGTCTACTACGATGAGCTTCACGCCGTCGCGGAGGACAGCTCGTTTAATCATGCTGCCGAAGACGGGATGGCTCCAGGTGGTGTTGCTGCCGGTGATGAGGATGACGTCGGATTGGCTGGCTTCCTGCATGGAGTTGGTCATCGCGCCCGAGCCTAGCGTCGTAGCCAGGCCCGCCACAGTCGAGCTGTGACACAGTCTGGCACAGTGGTCGATGTTGTTCGTGCCGATGACGCCGCGAGCCAGACGCATCATGGCGTAGTTTTCCTCGTTGGAGCATTTAGCTGAGCTGAGAAAGCCGATCGCGCCGGAGCCATGGGCGTCGCGGATTTGTCCAAGCCCCTTGGCTGCGAAGTCCAGAGCCTCTTCCCAGGTAGCTTCGACCAGCTCGCCAGCCCGGCGGACAAGCGGCGTCTTTAGCCTGTCCGAGCGGTTGACGAAGTCCAGGCCGAACCTGCCCTTGACGCAGAGCATCGCCCGGTTTACCTGCTCCTGCCAACGGTCTTCGCCACCCATGGCGGAGATGATTTTTCCGTCGCGAATGTAGGCGTCGATAACGCAGCCTACGCCGCAATACGGGCAGATGACGGTTTTCTTTTCGAGCTGCCAGGTGCGGCCCTTGCCCTTGGCGAGTTTGAATGTCAACGCTCCGGTGGGGCAGGCCTGGACGCATTGGCCGCACTGCACGCAGGACGATTCGCCCAACGGCTTGTCGTCGTCCGCTACCAGGACAGACTCCGCGGCCCGCCAGGCGACTCCCAGCACCTCGTGCATGACGTCTTCGTTGCAAACCTTGACGCATCGGCCACAGAGAATGCATCGGTTCATGTCTCGCGTAATGCCCTCGGATGTTTCGTCCAGCGGAAAATCCTCGGTCTCGATGCCAAAGGCTGGTCGCTCGATGCCCAGACGATAAGCCATCTCTTGCAGCTCGCATTGGCCGTCCGCTTCGCAGGCCAGGCAGTCGTGCTTGCCGTTGGACAGCAGCAATTCCACGACCAGTTTGCGGGCTGCGAGAACTTCGGACGTATCGGTTTTCACGACCATGCCGTCGTGGGCGTCGGTGGCGCAGGCTTCGTGTAGCCGGTGCGAACCTTTGACGTTCACCAGACACGCCCGGCAGCGGCCTGTCTTGCCCGTTCGCTCATGCCAGCACAGCGACGGAATATAAATATCGTTCTCCCGCGCGACCTGCAGGACGGTCTGTCCATGCTTGGCGGTGCAAATTTTGCCGTCGATTGTGATGTTCATTCGGCAATCCTCATGGTCTAGTTCCCTATTTGGCTATACCGTCAAGAGTCCACGGATTTTGTTTAACCCCGAAGGGGCGGCCAGAATTTAGCCGGGGGCGTAAGCCCCCGGTACAGGGCTATAAAAATCCAGCCCAAAGGGACGACAGAAATCCTGACTCCTCAAATATAACGCTTATCAAATTCAATTTCATGCAATTTCAGCAGGGCATCCAATTCTTCTTCAAAACTTTTTTCTTATGATGTTCTTGCTGAGCATAGATATAGTCAATTACCCGCGGCAAGGCGGAGTGTGAACCAGGGCAATGCCGGCTTCGGGCTGAAACAAACCGTGAACGATTACCATGTTTCTTTTTCGTCATTCAGAATTCGTCATTGATTCTTCATTCGAGCTTTGCCCCCCGTCATTTTTCGTCCAACAACCATGGCTACCCCGCAAACAGCCGCAGTGTAGTCATGCCACCCAGGCCTGGCACACCCAACTATGACCCTTGTAATTGCTCCGCCAAATCGCTATGATTCCGGGCACTATGGACAAGTTTGAATACAAAAACAGGGCATTACACTGCGACGATATTTCAGTCGCTGATATCGCTCAGCAGGTTGGCACGCCGGTTTATATCTACTCCGCCCAGACGCTGCTGCACCACTACCGTACGCTCCAGGCGGCGTTTTCGCAACTCGATCTGACGATATGCTACTCCGTTAAAGGCTTGGGAAATATTCATGTTCTCAAGCTCCTGGCCGGCGAGGGTTGCGGATTTGATATCGTCAGCGGCGGCGAGCTTGCCCGGGTGCAGGCTGCCGGCGGGCAGGCTTCGAAGGTGGTTTTCGCGGGCGTGGGCAAGACCGACGAGGAAATCCGCCAGGCCTTGACAGCTGGCATTGGCATGTTCAATATCGAGTCGGAACAGGAGCTGGAAAACCTCTCCGCCATCGCCGCTGAGCTAGGCGTCGCTGCCCATGTAGCCTTGCGGGTGAACCCCGACGTGTTCGACCCCAAGACTCACGCCTACACAACCACCGGCAGGAAGGAGACCAAGTTCGGCATCGACATCGACCGGGCATTGGCTGTCTATGAGCGGTTCCGGGACGACGAATATCTTACGCTGGACGGGCTGGACCTGCACATAGGCTCGCCGATATATTCGCCCGGGCCTTACGTTGACGCTATAAAAAAGGCACTGGGGCTTATCGGGCGGCTGGGCGAGGTTGGCGTGGAGATAAAAGTTTTGGATATCGGGGGCGGCTACGCAGCTGACTACGAAACCGGCGAAAGTCCACCAGCCACCGAATACGCCGATGCTATCGTCGCCCTGCTGAAGGACACGGGCCTGAAGGTTATCATCGAGCCGGGCCGGTTCATTTCCTGCAATGCCGGCGTGCTGCTGAGCAAGGTTCTCTACCGCAAGCAAGGCGGCGAGAAGCGGTTCATCATCGTCGACGCAGCCATGACTGACCTTATCCGCCCTGCGCTGTACCAGGCGGAACATTTTATATACCCCGCCAAGCTGGCTCCTGGCGATCCGGCCCCCGAGCGACGCATGAACTTCGCTCCGCCAGACAGCGAGGTGGTGGACATTGTCGGCGGGGTTTGCGAATCCAGCGATGTGCTGGGCTATGGCAGAGCCTTGCCGCCGATGAGCCGGGGCGACCTGTTGGCGGTTTTCTCCGCCGGGGCGTATGGCTTTGCGTTGGCAAGCCAATACAACTCACGCCCGCGGGCAGCGGAAGTTCTGGTAGAAGGCGACAGTTGGCGAGTAATTCGCCGACGCGAAACCTACGACGACATCATCGC
>QNCB01000078.1 GCA_003644335.1 Planctomycetota bacterium
AATTTTTATAGCGTCGAAACCTTTGTGTTTTTCAGGTTTTATCTGGGCACGGAGCTTTGGCGTATTTGTTTTGTAATCTTTTCCCAGTTAACCAGTTAACTAATCAACCAGTCAACAGCACAGCGGTTGGGTTACTGAAAATCGGTCTGTTTGAGCAAGATAATGTGAGTATCCCGCATGAATCTGGGAGATATAGATGATGAAAAAATGTCCATTCTGTGCCGAGGATATTCAGGACGCAGCAATAAAATGCAAGCATTGTGGCGAGTTTCTGGACGGCTCTGGCCCTAGTCAGGCGGTCGTAGCCAAAGAGAAGAGGCCATGGTGGTTCCGTACATCCTTTATCATCATTGCGTTTTTCTGCGTCGGGCCTTTGGCACTGCCTCTGATATGGTGGCGCCCGCAGACAAGTCGGGCCTGGAAAATAGGCCTGACCATAGCCATCATCATAATCAGTGCGATTTTGCTCCAGGCAACGATAAAGTCCGTCGAAACCCTCGAACAATACTATAGCCAATACTATGAGTTGATGGGAAGATAATAGCCCTCCGATAGCAAATGACGAATTCCGAATAACGCAGAGCCAATTGCAAAACTATTCGGAAATGTAGCACAGTCGCCCTCGGCTGTGTTGGACCTGCTGTGTTTCCGATGTTTTTTACACAGCCTTCCCAGCCTGGGGTGGCTGGGCTGCATTTTTGCAATGGGCGCTCTTAGCAGGAGCAGGGCAGGCAAGCAGGGCAAGCCGTTGCCGACAAACGGGCCTTGCGGACATACAAAAATGTAGCGACACAGTGCGGGTTTTGACAAAACTGCAACAAATCGCAAAAGGCAGCCGGAGAGTAGCAGAGCTACAATAGCCTGCATTTTAAGTAGTTATCTTCCTAAAGCAACTTTGGCAGCACGAATTATGCGTTGGGGCAATGGTAGCTTATTCGTTTCGGATTTCGGATTTGTTTTTGACATGGATTTGCTTTTACTTGCCCGAGCGGTATTTGACGGATAGAATAGCCAGCCTGAGACGCTGGCGAAACGTGGAACAATCGGAGCGACAAAATGATGCGAGCAAACGCAAGAAAATCAGCTATCGGTGCCATCGCCGAAACCCAAGCCATTGGCGGAACCGTGAACTTTCTCGACAAGGACGTCCGGGATCTCTACTGCGAACACGTGTTCAGCGAGGCTGTTCAGCGACAAAGGCTGCCCAAGAGCGTGTACCAGGGTCTGCAGCAGACCATCAAGGCTGGGGTCGAGCTGGAGCCTAGCATCGCAGACGCTGTCGCCCTGGGCATGCGCGACTGGGCTGTCGAACACGGCGCGACGCACTTTACGCACTGGTTTCAGCCTATGACCGGCAGCACCGCGGAGAAGCACGACAGCTTTATCACACCCACCGGCGACGGCGAGGTGCTGACGCAGTTCAGCGGCAAGGACCTCGTCCGAGGCGAACCCGACGCCAGCAGCTTTCCATCCGGAGGCCTGCGGGCAACCTTCGAAGCACGAGGCTATACCGCGTGGGACCCTTCCAGCCCAGCTTTCATTTTAGACAACCCCAACGGCGCGACGCTGGTCATTCCGACCATGTTCCTTAGCTGGACCGGCGAGGCGCTGGACAAGAAAACTCCGCTGCTGCGGTCGATGCAAGCTATCAGCGACCAGGCGGTTAGGCTGCTGAGGTTGTTCGATAACACTACCGTCAAACGGGTCTTTACCACCGTCGGGGCAGAGCAGGAATACTTTCTTATCGACCGCCATTTCTACCTGGCCAGGCCTGACCTTATCAATACCGGGCGGACGCTTTTCGGCGCCAAGCCACCCAAAGGCCAAGAGCTTGACGACAATTATTTCGGCGCGATACACGAACGCGTTCTGAGTTACATGGCCGAGGTCGAGTGGGAGTTGCTCCGGCTGGGCGTGCCGATAAAGACGCGACACAACGAGGTCGCGCCGGGCCAATACGAATTGGCTCCGACGTTTGAGACCGCGAATATAGCGACCGATCACCAGATGATGGTGATGGAGACGCTCCGCAAGCTCGCGCCGCGGCACGGGTTTGCGTGTCTGCTGCACGAAAAGCCCTTTGCTGGCGTCAATGGCTCGGGCAAGCACAACAACTGGTCGCTGACGACCGACGACGGCGAGAACCTGCTGGACCCCGGCGACACGCCACATGCCAACGCGCAATTTTTGGTCTTCTGTGCCGCGGTCTGCCGGGCCTTGCACAAGCACGCCGGGCTGTTGCGACTGTCGGCAGCCAGTGCCGGCAACGACCACAGGCTCGGAGCCAACGAAGCGCCACCCGCTATTATCAGCGTCTTCCTGGGCTCGCAACTGACGGACGTCTTCGAGCAAATCGAATCGGGCGTAGCTTCCAGCAGCACGATGGCTGAGCATATCGAGGTCGGCATTTCGATGCTGCCCAAGCTGCCACGCGACGCCGGCGACCGCAACCGCACCAGCCCGTTCGCCTTTACTGGCAGCAAGTTCGAGTTCCGGGCGGTCGGGTCGAACCAGTCCGTAGCTGGGCCAAACACGGTACTCAACGCTATGGTCAGCGAGAGTTTGGACTACATCTGCACCAAGCTCGAATCAGCTGAGGGAGACTTTAACCTGGCTGTGCAAAACCTGCTGAGGGAACTGGCCAAGGAGTTCAAGCCGATTCTCTTCGACGGCGACAATTACTCCGACGACTGGAGGGTAGAAGCTGCAAAGCGAGGCTTGCCGAACCTGGTGTCATCCCTCGATTGCATAGACCTAGCCATCTCGCCAGCTACCCTCGAGCTGATGAGCAAGTACGGCGTTTACACCGAGGTCGAGCTGCACAGCCGACACGAAATACTGCTGGAAAACTATGCTACCACCATCGCTATCGAAGCGGACACGACCTCGTCGCTAGCCAACACCATGATCCTCCCAGCCGCGGTGAAATATCAGGGTCAATTAGCCCAGGCTATAAACGCCGCCAAGACCGCGGGTGTGGAAAACGCCGCCCAAACAGAGATGCTGCGGGAGTTGGCAGAAGCGATAGGCTATTGTCGCACCGCAACGGTGGAGCTTGACCAAGCCATCGCAGCAAGCCGCGACCAGGACGCCAAAACAGAGGCAACCTACCAGCACGACGTGATTATCCCAGCGATGAATAAAGTGCGCAAATACGCCGACAAACTGGAAACAATAGTCGACGACAGCATTTGGCCATTGCCAACCTACAACGAAATGCTGTTTATACGGTAAAAAAGTTGTCAGTTATCGGTTATCAGTAAAAAGCAAAAACAGCGAAAAAAAACAGCGAACCATAGATGAACACGGAAGGGCTTGGGCATTGGGTATTCAATGGTCACCGGGTATTTGGGCATTAGGTATTTTTTTGTTATTCGTTATTCGCCCGGCGGGGTTGTTTTGTCGTTGATGTCGCATTGGTTCTTGTCGCCAGGCTTACAGCCTGGGCAGCAGGAGCACTTGGTGCTTTTGCCCGTAGCCAATCTATAAAACTGTCTGCCCATCAGCAACACCGCCAAGGCGACGACAACTATAACAATCACGTTTTGCGTAACGAAGGCTAACATCATTTCGCAGTTCCTTTCGATACTTCTGAAAACTTATCACTCAACCTTTTCCACTGTTCACAACTCGTAGGTCATGCAACTTGTTGCATGGCGAATTTATCTGTTTTTCTTTTTTTACTGATAACTGACAACTGATAACTTACTTTATTGACTGGACGAGTTTTTCGACTGTTTTTTTGGATTGGCCTGACATTTTCAGCAGGTACCAGTTTGCCAGGGTCAGCACGTCGGCTTGGTTTTGGCGGCTGAGTTCTTGCAGCCTCAGCAAGGCTGGTATAGCTGACGTCCTGCCCGCGCGGCCTAGCAACAATGCGGAATATATTCGCAAATTTGGAAACGGGCTGCCAAGCGACGGGCGGAGCAGCGACGCGATTTGCCTGTTTTTACAGCGGTAAAGTGCTCCAGCTGTCAGTTGCTTCAGCGGGTCGGTGTCCCCCTGGGCGAGAATATCCCACAGACCCTTGCGAGCGTCGGGCGAGTCCAACTCGCCAAGCAACTGCACCGCCATGGCAGCGCGACCATTGGCTGGACTCATCTGGCCTGGGTTAACATCGATCCCTCGCAGATACTTCAATATCGGCGCGGTGTAAAAGTCCGCCTTCTCGCCCCGGGCCTGGACGTCCTGCTGCATTCGCGTCAGAACATATTCGATAACAATCGGATGCTCCCGCGCGATAGCCCGGGCCACGGTCTGCTGGGCAGTTTCGCCCCCAGCCTGGCGGGCCAGCTCGAACCGGGCGACGGTTGCGAAAGTATCGTCGCCAGGCCCGTCGGCGAATTCGCGCACAAGCTCCCTGCCGTCGGGCCGCTGGGCTAATATCCGCAAAACGTTCAGCCGAAACGCCAAGCTGTCGCTGGTGCGAATAGCCTGGGCCAGGACCGGGCCTGCCTCGGGCGAGAGAGCGTCGATAGCCATCAGCGCGCGGACTCGCACGGACTGGAGCTGGTCGGGCTTGGCGAGGAACTGTGCCACTGGCAGGGCAGCTGCGATTTTCTCCAGTCTGATCTGGTCCAGCATTCGAATCAGCCGGGCTGGCTCCGTCGCGGGGTCTAGTATAATCTTGCGGAGCGGGCCTATTTGCGTTTGGTCGCCCCCTGCCAACAGGCTCATCCGGGCAAGGGCAGCGGTGTCGGCGTCGCGCGATTTTGCGAGCTTCTTCAGCACAGCCTTGGCTGCGTCGCTCCGCCGGGCCCGAACCAGCGCCCTCGCTGCGATTATCTGCACACCCTCGTCGTCTATTTTCGTCGCTGCGATTAGTTGCTCGGGCGTGATAGCTTCGATAGCAGCCAGGCGAATCAGAGCTGTTGACCGCACCGCCATGGACGGGTCGTGGAACAGCCTGTCCAGCAAAGCCCCTGCCGCAGCCTGGCCGGCGACTTTGTCTATCATAGCCGAAGCAAGGAGCCTGCGCTGCTTATCGCCACTTTTGCATATCGCCGCAAAAACCGGCAAAAGCTCAGCGTCGCCGGTGGACTGCAAACCCTTCAGCACGACGGGCAACTGACGCTCGTCGCCCAAAGCGGCGATGAAAAACGCCTCTGCCCGCGCGACAGCCTCAGCTGGCACAATTGAAGTTTCATCGGCCTTCGCCACAACATCGCAAAAAAACGCAAAACCCACAGTTATAATAAACGCCGCAATAAACTTCATTCGCATGGAATCCCAAGTGTTCATATTAAGTCCTTTTGTAGTCTTTTAATCCGAAATCCGCAATCTAAAATCCGCAATGTTTTCGCTGTTTCAATAGTCTTTCGCCTGTGGTTCTGGCACTGCCTGGAATAGCATTTCGACGATATTGTCCGCGGAGATTCCCTCGGCGTCGGCGTTGAAGTTTGTGAACATTCGATGTCGCATAACTGCCCGGGCGATATCGCGGACGTCTTGGGTAGCGACGTTGAATCGGCCTTGCAACAAGGCGCGGGTTTTGGCACCGAGAATAAGATACTGCGCAGCCCTTGGCCCAGCTCCCCAGGTAAGATAATTTTTCACGAAGTCCGGAGCTGTCGCGTCGCTAGGCCTGGACGCCCGGGTGATGTTCACCGCGTAGTCCACCACATGCTGCGAGACGGGAATTTTCCGCACGACCCGCTGCAGGGCCAGGATATCCGGGCCGCTGAGCACGGGCTGAGGCTCAGCGGGGGTTTCGCTGGTGGTGCTCGCTACGATCTGCCGCTCTTCGTCGCGCGACGGATAGTCTACATTCACCATGAACATGAACCGGTCAAGCTGGGCTTCGGGCAGCGGATATGTGCCCTCTTGCTCGATGGGATTTTGCGTCGCCAATACGAAAAACGGCAGCTCCAGCGGGAAGTCCTGCCCGCCTGCGGTGATGTGATATTCCTGCATCGCCTGGAGCAAAGCTGACTGTGTCTTGGGCGGCGTGCGGTTGATTTCGTCAGCTAGAATAATGTTGGCGAACAGAGGCCCTTTGACGAACCGAAACTCGCGTCGGCCCGTCGCGCGGTCTTCCTCTATAACGTCCGTGCCGGTGATGTCGCTGGGCATGAGGTCGGGCGTGAACTGGATTCGGCTAAACGACAGGTGCATCACCTTGGCCAGGGTCGATATCATCAGCGTCTTAGCCAGGCCCGGCACGCCGACCAGCAAGCAATGGCCTCGGCTTAGCATCGCCTGGATGAGCAGCTCGATAACTTCGCTCTGCCCGACGATAACCTTGCCGATTTCATCCCGTAGCCGCACCTGGGCAACCTTGAGATTCTCGATTATTCGCACATCAGCTGACTGTTCCTGCTCGGTCATCTCGCTCTCCATACTTGCCCGGAATCTCCACGTAGTTCACCTTGTCCTTCGTGAACCTCAGGCCAAGAACCACCCACCCTCCTGCTTGGCTGAAAGTTAGATTCTCGACGCTATAACCGAAAAATGCAAGCGAATAGGCAGATAGGCAAAAAAAACAGCGGAACACGAATGACACGAATGAAAAACGAATAGCACGAATTTTGTTTTTAACTTCTTTTCTTTTTTTGT
>QNCB01000079.1 GCA_003644335.1 Planctomycetota bacterium
ACATGCAGCCGATCTTCCGCGCCGAGACGTTGGAGCATGGGATGGGGAACCATACGAATTGCAGCCGTCGGAATCTGCCATACGCCATACGTTACGTCGACTCCCATGACCGGAATTTCCAGACCGTTGATGTACACGATCCAAGCAGCCTCTCGCGGCATATTTACGGTGTAATCAGAAGGTGTTGTCATTACGTCCCCGCGTCCAGCTCAATGTAAGCCGCAATCAAGATTACCGCACAGCGTCCCGCTACGCGTTGGATTGGGCTCTCCGACTGTAACGCAGAACGCATCAACGCAATATGTTGTTTTTGGATACCGAACTGGAGAAGCCGCTCAACCCCCGTCAAAAACGACCGATCAAGCCACGACACATCTCGGTCAATATCGATAGCCCTGCGTTTTTCACAGATCAGAGCTTGCAGATACTTCTTCTGTGGGAGCAACCTAGCAAAAATTGCTCCCATA
Organism: Planctomycetota bacterium; assembly: GCA_003644335.1. Next base: position 468 of record QNCB01000079.1, read on the forward strand.
TCCCCATTCAACACGCGGAGGACATCATCGCGGGTGCGGACCGCCCAAAGAGTGATGTCAACAAGCGCTTCGAGCAGCTTCACACGCTCGCGTTCCAAAAACCGAAGAGTTACAAACGGTTGGGACATTCGAACTTCGACATCGATCATAGGACCACGATGGCATTTTTTACCTCGTAAATCCTCCGGGCGACCGCCTGTCGTAAATTCCCATTCGTAGGGCATACCTCAACCCCAGACTACAGGAGCTTCTTTAACTGACAGATTACCGAATTCGTCCACTCCAGTAAATCGAATCTTCACAGTTTCTTCAAGAGGCCACAACCCAGCCTTGTCTATCCAGAATCGAATAGTGTGGCTGTCTGGACGTCGAACCTTAGAGTTGATTCCGTTATAAGGCGCTAGGAATGCCGTACCGTCAAACGCTAAAACATATGTCCCACCGTTGTCTTCGCTAATCTCTACTGTGATGTTCTCGATGTCGATCCAACTCGAGAAAAGGTACGTATCAAACCGCAACCAAATATTAGTAGGTACGTTAACGGACCCATCGAGGGGCTTCGACTGCATAAACGTCGGCTTAATATTACTTTTCGGATGTCCCATCTCGGATTGTCCGAGAGGTGAGATTCCAAAACCTCCGCGATACCTAGCCATTACTTACCACCCAGCAATCGGTTTCTTGGTGTACAGAATTCTTATCCCACTGATTCCAACATCCTGTCCGTAGTCATCGGCGCTGTCGGCAACATCTCGGTACAGATTGATGAATGCCAGATCTCCCGCCGTAAAATTGGGAAGGGTTATCTGTACCGACTGGCTCAGATTAAACCTGTCACCCTGTCCATCCACTCCCGCAGCATAGAGATCGTCCTCCTTGGACGTCTGCGCCGTCCCGAACGACTGCCCAAGGCCGATGCCATTGCCCACACTGAAACCCTTGACTCCGAAGACCACTCCTTCACCGGATGCCGGTGCCGTGGCTTCGGTTATGACTCCGACAACCGTGACCAGAATGCCGTTGGCGGCAACCACGTCATCTGGGATCTCCCAGGCGAAGGTCAGATCCTCCTGGCTGGTAGCATCGAATTTCCGAACCCAGACTGCTCCAGGCAAATCGCTAAAAAGCTCTGCCACAGCGGGGGGAAAGTCACTGCCAGAAAACGCCTCCGTGATCGGAAGGAAAACTTCTCCTCGATACGCCAGCTCATCATCCCCCCCTGCAAGATGCTCGGATGCGTGCTCGACTGCCGCAAAGTCAGTCCCAGCGTACCCGCTGTCCTTGATGTTACCTTCGGAGTCGAACGACGCCAGATTGTTCTCAGTGGCCCCAACCACATTCCCGTCGTAATGATGCCGCTTAGTCGAATCACTGCTCAGATACCACTCTCCGACACCGTACACGACCTTCCACCGGCAGTTGGACAACGTATCCGTGTACTGGACCAGCTTCAGAACGCCACCCTCGTCATCGCACCGTACCTTGTCAGATGGCGTCACCGCGCCCCACGGCATGTCGATGTACTGACTTGTGTTCGGCAAGATCTCCAGCGAAACCGGCCCGACCATGAATGTGTACATCGAGCCAGCCTCGTGCACGCCTGGACCGCTCCCAATAGTCGGCAACGTCAGAACTACTGGGTCATCGCCACCGGATTCCGTGATAACGTGGCGTCCAGAGGAATCGACACCTATCGTGGCGGACGAATTCTGGCCATCAGGTATGTTCTGGGTCAGTAAAAACCTGTCGATACTAACCAGACTAGTAACCAAACGACCAGCATCGTCAAGCATGGTCACGTCGCCAGAAGATCCGTCCGAAACCTCCGCACTGAACCTGACAAACTCCCTCGGGGGAAGACCGCTGCCGTTGTTATGCCATTCTCCGATCCCGCTTATCGGTATCCACTGAGTCCCATCGCAAACGAGAAGGATCTCGCCCAGCCCGAAGTCGCAGAAGATGCCGTTGTCCGTCCCCGTCTGAGCACCCCACGGCATGAGGATGTCTTCGCCCGAAGCGGCCCTAACAGCGATGTCCTCGGTGCCACGCAGAAATCTGAAGTACGCATCTCCACTCACCGCAGATACTTCCGGCAACGTGAACACCACGGGGCTATCACCACCCGACACAGACCTGTACGTATTTCCCACATTGTCCGCAGTCAACGTCGTGTCAACAGATCTGGTTACAACGGGAACACTCTTGAGATTTATATCTATCTCATCGAATGCACCCAACATCGAAGCGTGTCGGGCAAGAAACGATGCCCACTGAGCCGCCTTATCTGACAGCAACAACTTCTGTGAACCAGAAGCGTTTCCATCGGCAAGGCTGTATTCTCCAGTTGTCCTAATGCGCTTCATCTGTCTCTCCTATGACGGTACGTACACCGATACCTCGGATGTCTCTATGGACCCCACGAAATACACGTTTCGCCCAGACTCACCCGCGCACACCATGCTGATCTGATCCTGCCCCATACTGGGACTTGTTATCTGGAACGAAACCGTCCATGACGCCTCGTTCAAAAATGAAGTCTCGGCGGTTTCAGTCACCGTCATGTCCGTGATATGTCCATTGCCTGAATTGTCGCAGGCAACAGTCATTTCGTATTCCCAGGTCTTGTGAGCGTACTGATGGTTGTAGCACTTGGCCACCACCTGTCCCTTGAACTTGAAGATTGTGTTGTTGTCCAAGTAGAGACCACCGCTCCCGCCCGTATCGATAGAGGTCCCCGTTATGTCCGAGGCTCCGTCCATGGACTTGCCCACGAACTTGCACCCAAACGTGGACTGGGCCTCCCCAGGATCTTGCCCAGCGACATAATCAAGCCGACCACCAGCAACATGAACCCCATCCCAAAACTCCCGTGCTCGACCGTATGTCCCTGTGCTAAAGGCAGACGGCGCTATATGCTCTGCCTGCGCACCTATGGCCAACCCCATCTGGCCCCAGGAGACATTCCCCCTGATCGACTGGTTGTCCATTCCCTTGACCTGCGGGATGCCATTGTACGAATTACCTGCCGTCCCTCTCGAAATAGTGAGCAATCCTTCGGAATATTCCTGTTCTGTACCGCCCGTGTCTGGATCAAGCGTTACAACGCCTTCGATGAACAGAAGCCACTGGGTTGAGGACACTGCCACCACCTTTACCGCCCCCGTCCAAACCTGGATCTTGGTGGATATTGTTCCGAGCTGCCCAACTACAATCATGGACTCAGTAGTGTCATCGTCCACCTGGACAAACAGCTCGATGTCTTTGGCTCGTGCAATCGTATAGCACAAACCCGCTACCGGAGTCGGTAACGTGACAACGTGCGGATCGAATCTCCCGGCAGTCGAATTCTCGGTGTTGTGGAGGCACCCAGACTGGGCCGGAACCAGATTGACCGTGAAGGATACTGGATCATAGATAGACGAATAGTTGCCCAGATTCGTCAGCTTCTCGATGCACGCTTGGACGTTGTCATCACCGGTATCGAGGGCTCCCCCGCTGAACCCCGAGGCATCAACCGACACGTCTTCAGCGGTTTGTACTGTCTTAACCCAAGCGTCCCCGTTGTAGACGTAGGCGTCATGCGGAGCACTCGAACCAGTGAGGCACCACATACCTTCGTAAGGATCCCCGGTACCGTCTCCATTGGTATCCCACTTCTGATTCTGTATCCACGTAAGAGCATCCCCGGTAGTAGCATGCTGCCCTACGTAGACATGTTGACTAAATGGGTCGTGAAGCGTCATCGTAACTCTCCCTCAGTACCGCAATCAGAACCTAGACTACCGACCAGGCAGTGCTTCCATCTGTGTTGATGTACGTTATCCCTCCAGTAGTATCTCGACAAAGCATTCCGAAAGGCGCAGTTACAACTCCGTTGGGATTTCCAGCGTACTTGATGGCACTGAAAACACCTCCAGATATAACACTTACACCGCCCTCGCTGCTCGCAGTATGTCCAGAAACCACTGTGGAATCTGCAGGATCAACATTGAGTTCTCCTCCTGCAGCTTGCGCGATACCATTTCCAGCTACGTCGGAGTTCAACTTCGTCTTATCAATCCCGTCATCCTTGACCTGGACTTCTCCAGACCCGTTGATCTCCAGTGTGGTATCATCCGGTTTCACTGCGATATCATCGGCCGTGAAATCGATACCACCCCGGGCCTCTACAGTTCCGTTTCCAATCTGGATTGTATTCCCATCCTTCGTGAGACTCGTCCCTGCCGTGATCTGTCCAGCCCCCGTGAACTGCTCGAAAGCCAAGTCGTCGGTATCGATAACGTCGCTCGGAGCATTCGTCGTGCACACCCACCCAGTATCTGCGTAGTCATCTCCTTCGCGAGCGAACACATACGCTCCCGCTGCCTCATCCCCTGTCGCAAAGTCCGCGGGTCTGGTGATAGTAGCTGCAGTATGTGCGATCCAAATTCCGTTTTCCGAAGCATCCGTCTGGGCTACCAACAACACCCTATCCCCGTCGGCAAGTGCCACGCCGTCAAAGGTCGGAAGGCCGCTACCATCCCAGTCCGAATCTACTATCACCCTCACACTGGCCTTCGGATCGAGCCCTTGAGCCATCGCTGCAAGCGTATCTTCTGTGACGAACTTGTTGGAACTCGACGGTGTTCCTGTCCCTGCGAGCGCGTCCTTCTCATCCGAGGTCGGATCGTTCGAGTTGTCATGGTGATCCGTAGCGGTCATCCCACTCAGATTTGCGTGGGCAATCTGTGAACCCCCAGCAGCGTCCGCGTGATCATGTCCCGCATTGGTGAAGTCACCAATTGTCGGAGTCGTCAGCGTCTTGTTTGTGAGAGTCTGCGTGGTATCCTTCCCCACCAACTCGTCATCGGAGCACTTGGTGTTGATGTTCGCCAGCGTATCCGCATTGTGTGACGACCCTCCTATATCATGTGCTGTAACGGCCCCTCCCACCTCGGCCATGTGTTTCCAAGTGCTTCCGTCGTACACGTACATTTCGTACGGGGCACTTGACCCAGTAAGGCACCACATGCCTTCATAAGGCATTCCAGTACCGTCACCATTCGTGTCCCATTTTCGAGCACGGATCCAGGTAAGCGCAGCATCAGTTGTAGCGTGCTGCCCTACGTAAACATGTTGCCCATACGGTTCATGAAGTGTCATTTTCTCTCTTCTTCTAGATTAAAGAACGCCCCATGTGGACGTTCCATCTGCCTCACAGACATAGTAAATACCGGCTGCCGTATCCTTGTAGATCTGACCCGCATATCCTATCACAGGAACAACTCGAGGGTCACCTATACCCGAAACAAACGGTGGGATTGCGAGTTTTTCTGCAAGCCTATCAATCGCTCCTGAGATCGTCGTAGGAATCGGCAAATCCCAATCGCTCGGGTTACCTGGGGTATACCCGTACTCCACCCATCCACGCTCGATGCGAGCCCACGACCAATCCAATACCGGAGAATTACCATTAATGTAGCAATCACCCCCTGAACCTACAGTGAATCCAACAACCCGAAGCCACATTCCCCCAGCAATTTCCAACTCAACAGGAGGGAGAGTCAACGACCCATGGTCATCCAAAACACCGTGGATAGTATCGAATGATTTTGTTTCAATGTAATCATTCCAAGTAGACCCACTATCTGTAGAATATTGCCAACATGCCCCTACGGAATCTCCATCAAGCAGCATCGAAGTAACCTGCTCAAAGGAAAGATTATATGAAAGCCGATAGACGTCCGCATGATCAACACGTACTACCCCGCCCCCTAAAAACGTGTAAGCCCCGTCTATGATAGGAGTTGCCGCAAAGGGCATTACAGCAGGTGCTGCTTCCGTAAACCCATTTAAGTTTATTGAACCACAAGTCTGCATTTGCACACGGTCATAATTGGCAATACCTGCAGCATTAATGGGGACCCAGACCGGGACCGATTCTGTTCCTGTATTGAGGTAAAGCGCAGGAGTACCACTTGGAAGTGGAATGACAACAAACGTCGACCCTCGAGTATACCCTTCACCTCCTCCTGGAAGTGCCGGACCAGCACTCTGCTTCATCTGGGCTACCGAAGG
>QNCB01000080.1 GCA_003644335.1 Planctomycetota bacterium
ATTTCGTTGCGAGCGTCGAGCGACTTGCGGACAGCTTGCAGCTGGGCTATCAACTCGTCCAACAACTTGGGATAATCCGGCAGCGGGTCGGACTCCTGAACCTGGGCGACTTTTCGATAGGCTGACTCGAGCTTGGCAGTAGCTTGGTCTATCGTGTCGCGCGCAGATTGGCCTGTGTTCCAGAGTTCCAGGTATGGTCTGGCTGGAATTTTCGTCCACTTGGCCCGGGCAGCGTCGAGCTGTTTCCGCAAGCCAGGCCAGGCTGACTGGATTTTTTTCACCAGCGTTTCCTGCCCGCGCGTCGGGGCCAGGAGCTTGTGTCTCAGCCTGGCGAGCAGCTGGGCCCGGGCCTGGTCGCCCGAGGCGTCAGCTGTGATTATCTTCGGATTCGCTTGGGACATTTCCTCGAAAAGTTCGGTAACTCGACGGAGGTAGCCTTGCGTTTGAGCCCGTTTTTTGCGGGCAAGTTCGGTGTTGGCCTGGCTCTTTGCCGCGGCGTAAATAGCGGAGAGTCTGATGGGCTGATCGACTTTCTCAATAATACGTCGGGTTCGTTGACTCAGGCCGAAGCGGCCTAGCGTTTCGAAGTTGCGAGAGTATGGCTTGGACTGGGCGAGCATGTTGACGGACAGGGCGACCACAACGGACAGGGCGACAGAAACGCCGACCATCGCGCCGTAGCGGTTGCGGGATTTTTCAGCGGTGGCTAGTACCTCAAGCGTTACCACCACGCCCCCTGCCAGGATCAGGCCCAGAGTTGCTATCGCCCAGACCCACCCAGGCTCGCCAAGCCAGGTCGGCAAGGCCCCGCGGATAAGCCAGTCGAACGCCCACACGAGACCACAGCCTGCAATGGCGAGCCAAAACGTCAGCGTTATCCAAAACGCCTGCCGACGCCCCGCGATAACCAGCGAGCCTAGTGTCGCCATCCCGACGAAAATAGCGACCCATGTCAGCTGCAACGTCATAGCTCCAGCGGAAGCAGTCGCCAGACCAGCAAGCAACATTCGGACAATCAGCCCAGCGGCAGCCAGACTGCAAAAAATCATCGACGCCGCACCGGCGGGAGCTCGATACCGCCGGGCGAACAGCTTGGCTGGGTCTCTGCCGGCTATGGGGTTTGGATTGTTGTCTGGAATTATCGCCATCGTCTGGACTCCAACGTTTTGACGCTAAGGAACAGGAACCAGCCGGCGATGCTGAGGAAGTAGACCAGGCCGCGGGTGTCGAACTGGCCTCGCGCGAATCGGCTTAGGAATCTCATCGCGTCGAAGTTCGCTATGATGTGGTTCAAAGGCTCTGGCGTGTGCCTCGCCAACAGCCCAGCTCCCAGGCCAACCAGGCTAAGCAGGACGATAGCGACCATCGCGGCCAGGAGTTGGTATCGGCTGAGTGTCGAGGCGAACAGGCCCACCGCCAGGAACGCCGCGCCCAGCAAGACCATGCCCAGGTACCCCATCGCCATCACGCCCGGGTCGATCTGGGCAAACACGCACATCAGTGCCAGGAACACCCCCGTGCCCCCCAGCAGGGCGAGGTAGAATCCCAGCACGCCCAGGAACTTGCCCAGCACGACCTGCGTGTCGGTTATCGGTGCAGTCAGCAGCGTCTCGATAGTCCCGCTGCGGAACTCGTCGCTGAGTAGCCTCATCGTCAGCAAGGGTCCGACCACGATCATAGCCCGGGCCATCATCTCGAACAGCGGTCGTAGCGAGGCAGACCTGCCAGGCACGAGTATGAAAAAGTCCCGACTGCCCGTCCACAGAGCCGGTGGCGGAGCGAACTTCAGCGCGCAGGCACAAAGGAACAACGCGCCGACAACATAAGCCAACGGGCTGAAAAAATACCCCGCCAATTCCTTCCTCGCCAAAGATAAAGTCTTCATGTGTCTGGTTTCCAGTCCGCCAGTCAACCGGTTTGTTTCATGGATTGTTCGTAGGTTATTTGCACGAAAAAATCTTCCAGCGACGGCGTGGCTCGGCGGAGTTCGCGGAGCTGCCAATTCTTCCGCCTTACCAGGTCGAAGATAGCTCCTCGGATGTCTCGGTTAGCCTGGCTATGGATTTCCAGACGGGTCCAGTCGTCGCGCTGGCTGTGCTGCACGGTCGAGACGCCCTTGAGGCAGCCTATCGCCCGGACGATCTCGCCGGGAGCTGGCCCTTGCACCTGTGCAACGACATGGCTTGGCCCAGCTACGCGCTGCCGCAGCTCCCCGGACGTACCGGCAGCGACAAGCCTGCCGCCTGCTATGATAATTATCTCGCTGCAGGTCTGTTCGACCTCCGCCAAAACGTGGCTGGAGAGAATCACCGTATGCTCCCCAGCCAATTCGCCAATCAGCTCGCGCATGGAACGAATCTGGGCGGGGTCCAGCCCGATGGTAGGCTCGTCCAGCACGAGTACCGGCGGGTTGTGCAGCAGCACCTCAGCCAGGCCCACTCGCTGCCGATAACCGCGACTAAGCTCGCCCAGTCGCCGGCGGGTCATGTCCTCAGGCCCGCTTAGCCAACATCGCTCCGCAGCCCGGGCAACCGCGCCGCGACGGGCCCGCCTGGGGATGTCTCGCAGAGCAGCTCGGAACATGAGATATTCGCAGACTCGCATCTCGGGGTATACGGGGACGGATTCGGGCATGTAGCCAATCTGTTTGCGAAGGGCTAACGAGTCGCCAAGCACGTCAAGCCCGTTGATCGTTACCCTGCCAGACGAAGCGGGGAGGTAGCAGGTCATTATTTTCAGCGTCGTGCTCTTGCCCGCTCCGTTTGGACCTAGAAAACCCACGACAGAACCGCGCTCGACATGAAAGCTGATATTGTCCACCGCCAGCACGGGCCCATACCACTTCGTCAAATGTTCAACGTCTATCATACCAGCTATTCCTCAGTTGGAAATCTTATCACGTCCCCCGTAACGGTCAACCATAAAAACGCTTGTAGCTGGTTGATCGGTTGATTGGTTGATTGGTAAAAAATTACACATATCTCGCAAAGGCCCGGTGGCATGGCCAGACCGCGTTTGCTGTTTTTGTTTTACTGATTACCGCCCCAGCACTTATTTGCTACATTCGGTAAATGATTAAGTCGAGCGAAAGAACAACGATTTTGGGTTTACGCAAATAAGTGCTGGGGATTACCGATTACTTTTCCCAAAAAGCTCCACATTCTCTGCGCCTCTGCGAGAGTTTCTCTGAGAAAAATCAGTCCCCAAGCTCAGCCTGCATTTGCTCTGCTTTTGGCAGCTTGGCTCCTCTCAAGGCTACCACCAGCCCGGGGAGCGACCAGAATATCGGGACGAACCTTGCAAGCAATGCCAGGGCGAGTATCGAGCTGGCTCCGACCGCAGCGGTAGCGAAGAAAGCCACATAAAGGTTCTCGACCAGGCCCACGCCGCCTGGGCTGACGGGGATGGCTCCGATGATGAAAATCAGCGGGACGTAGACGAAATAATTCCACAACGGCAGCGGGATGAACAAAGCCTCGCCGAGCAGGGCGATGGCACCGATGAAACACCCATGCGAGGCGAGCGTAACGATCACCGCTACGACCAGTGAGCCGTATCGCTTGCGGTAAACTTTCGTAGCGTCCCCAGCCGATGCGATGTGATGCGCCAAGGGCAGCCGCTGGTAAAGCTTCTGCAAGTGCAGCTCTCGGCGGAGCCTGGTTGAGAACACAAACGCCAACCCGCCCAGCAGTACCGCCCCAGCTACCACGACGGGGACGATGGCCTTTTGCATTCGCCCAAAAGTTTCCCAGCCACCGGCTATGAGTATCGCGATCATAAGCCCAGCCATGAACACCAGCTCGACCATGCCCATCATGCGGTCGACGAAAACGCTTAGCAGTACAGCTCCTTTTTTTTGCGTGTGCTTGCTGACGTAATATGCTTTTACCAGGTCGCCCCCGACCGTGCCAGGCGCGACGTTGTTGAAAAACAGCCCAAGAAACGTCAGGCGAACGATCTCCCAGGGATGGATAAAAATTTCCTGCACCCGCAGCAACAGCCACCACCGCAAAGCTATTATCAACATCGATATCGGCACGAGGCACATCGCCAGTATCAATGGCAGCGGGGATATGTGCTGGAGACTTTGCGCGAAACCTCGCCGGACGAGTAGGCCGCTGGAGTCTATGGACAAGACCTGCTCGGCGGGCAAGGCCCGGATGGTCTTCCACCACAGCGATCCCTGATAAACTTGCAGCTCCTTGTCGCCCGGCGACGGAGCTGCTGCCAGGGTGAAATCTTTCCCGCCAAACTCAGGCTTGGTGCGGACATAGTCCCCCCAATGGGTCAAACTGACCACCCACGCCAGCAGGGCCGCTGCGACGCAGAGCTTGGCCAGGAGCAAAGCGAGTTTGACGGTTCTCTTTGTCACGTCAGATGCCGAGGTCTTCCTTCGTGAGGATGCACTGGAATTCATAACCAGCCGCTTCGACGTTTTCCTGCGCGCCTTCCATGCGGTTGAGCGCGAAAACCAGCCGGGCTATATCAGCCCCTGCCTGCTTGAGAGTTTCCGCCGCTTCCAGGGCAGCCCCGGCTGTCGTGCCAATGTCCTCGACCAGCAGCACCCGCTTGCCCTCTACGGGCGCGCCCTCGATGAGCTTGGCTGTGCCGTAGTCTTTTTTGGCCTTGCGGACGATGGCGAAGGGTTTGCCACAGGCCATGGAAGTCGAAGCAGCCAGGGCGACAGCGCCAAGCTCAGGCCCAGCGACGATGTCCACGTCCCCAGCAAACTCAGCAAACCGCCTGCCAAACTCCGCCAATATATCAGGCCTCGCTGAAAAGAGATATTTGTCCAAATAATACTTGCTCCGCTTGCCACTACGGAGAACGAAGTCGCCCTCCAGATAAGCTGCCGCCTTAACCTTCGCTGCCAGTTCCGATTTGTCCATTGGCAAAACTCCTTCTATCAATTTTGATGACCGTCGGCGATCATACAAAAAATTACAGCGAAAGACAAATGACGAAAAAATGCCCAAGGCCCAAAGACTTTCCATATTTGCCTATTTGCCTTTTGCCATTGCCTATTCCCTATTTGACAATTATGCGTCGTGGGCGTACTCTTGTGCCGCTATGCCAAAGACTTTCTGTATACAATCTTGGAGTTACCGATTCGCTCTGGTTATACCGACTTTAATGCTCAGCCTGATGTCGCTGGGAGCTGGCGGGTGCGGCGGGTACTATATTCTCACCGTGCCGGATCAGCTCGCCAAAACCGGAGGCAGGGTCGTGCCCGTAGCCAGACTGCAGCGGAACGACTTTTTCGTTCTTGCCCTGGCTATGCCAGGCCAGCCTATGCGGTTCGGCGTCTATGCCACCGCAGCTGCGGCCGATGAGGCCGCCCAGAACAAACCCGTACCCGAGGCCCTGCGAAGTCCTGAGCGGGTCTGCCGGGGCGACAAGATAGGCTACTCCGCTGTGGAAATTCCGATGTACGAAAACCCCATAGCCAATAGGCCTGGCAAGTATTATCTGAAGGTCGCCCTGCAGGACTACGAGGGCGAGCAGATAGCAGCTATCGTTCCGCTGTATGTTTGGGACCCCGCCAAGTCGGTCGTAGCGGTGGACCTGGACGCCCTGCCTCGCGAAGCTTTCCCCCACAGCGACCAGGCTGCGGCTGCGATGCGAAAAATCGCACGCAAATCGAACATCATCTACCTCACCCGCAACAGCAAAGCCACCCAGCACAGCCGCCATGGCAGGCTCGATCGAGAGGACTTCCCCGACGGGCCTGTGCTGCTGTGGCAACGCAAGCGGTGGCACATCGTGCGGTCAGGCAAGCTGCGGATACCGAAAATAATTATCGAGTCCAGGCTGGACAGCCAACTGGGACAACTTAAGCTGGACTTCCCGAAACTTAGCCTGGGCATCTGCACCTCGCCCCTGGCTGCCAAGGCATTCGTGCGGGCTGGCATGGAGTGCATCGTTGTAGGCAACGACTGGGTCAAAGGCTCAACGATACGCCATTATAAAAGCTGGCAAGACCTGGCCGAGCGAGGCGTGGAGTAAATAAAAAAATCACCATGAAGCACATGAAAAGCATGAAGGTAGTTTTTTGTTTCTGAAAATCTTCAAGCTCTTCATGAAATTCATGGTAAAAAACACAGCTTGTAGGTCAGGCCCAGCACTTATTTGTTGCGGCCACGGTAAAAATGGCAAATAAGTGCCTGGGTTGCATGGCAAGTCGGGGTGGGCGGTATCTTATCAGATGTCCGAACCAACACATATTTTGGTTTTCCTGCCCAACTGGGTTGGCGATGTGGTCATGGCTACGCCTGTGTTGCGCTCTCTACGCGAGGGGTTTGGGGAATCTCGCATTACCTATTTTGGTCGAAAAATAGCTCTCGATGTGCTGGCGGGAAATACCTGGGCTGATGAGTCCCTCGTCGATGAGTCTCGCAACAAGCCCAGGATTTGTAATTTTCTTCGCACCGCCAGGCG
>QNCB01000081.1 GCA_003644335.1 Planctomycetota bacterium
AACCGTGCACGCCTCGACCGCGCCGCAAACCATCCAGCGAATACTCGAACTTTTCCCGCCCGAGACCAGGCCTCTTATCCGCCAGGGCCTGGCGTACAATCTCAAAGCGGTGCTCTGCCAACGACTGCTGCCAAGCGTAAAAGACGGCATCGACCGCGTCCCAGCGGTGGAAATACTGCGGGTCGACCCCGTAGCAAGACAGCTGATCGAAACCGGGCGAGACAACGAACTGCCCGACGTAATAGCCAGCTGCCAAAACGGGAACATGCAGAGCTTCTCGCAAAGTCTGCTGGAACTTATCGAAGGCGACCTGATAGACCCGAAGGAAGCCTACGCCATCGCTCCCAATCCCGAAGAACTCAAGATGAGGCTAAAGGGTATCAAGCAAACACAAACCGGACTTATAGCCAGAGGATAATCGTATGACATCAGCTTACTTATTGTGCGTCGCATCCCCAGGCCAGGTCTGGTCCGTGGTGGCAGAGTTGACGGTGGTGGCAGGCTGTTCGTTGGCTTGGCTGTTCCTCGCTACCAGGGTCAGTGCCGACGCAGCTGGGCTGAAACTTCAACGGGAACTCTGGTCTGGGCTGACGCTGATAGCTGGAGCCTTGGGCTTGGTGTTTTGGTTTATGATTCCGATGTTTGTCCTGGGCCTGGTGCTGTCCGTCCTGCTGGTCGGCGGGGCGTTGGTGTCTTACGTAGTCTACCGCAACAGCCAGGTCGACTCCGAAACCAAGCTGTTCTCGCTCGACTGGTTCCGCGCCGGAGCCGGTGCCGCAGCCAGGCCCGCTAAGCTCGAAGAGAAACTCAAATTCTACGACAGCATCGGGCGAATCGTTCAGCTGACGGAAAACGATCTGCGCGACAAAAAGCTGATTCAGCAATATAACCTAACCCAGGGGCTGTTGTACGAGGTCATTCGAAATCGGGCAGCTGAAGCTGACATCGCTCCGGCGGGCCAGGCTGTGCGCGTGCGATATCTCGTGGACGGTGCGGTCGTTGTGCCCGAGCCTGGCTCTATGGACGACTGGCAAAAAATTCTGCCTTTCCTGCTGTCCAAAGCGGGCATCGACGCGACGACGGGCCAAACCGCCAAGGGCAAGATAACCGTAGACCTAGCCGATTCGCCGGTGGATATGGATGTTACCGTCTCGCCAAGTCAGGCTGGCCCGAGGGTGCGCCTGCGTGTGGTGCAACAGTCCGTGCAGACCAATATCGACCTGCTGGGCATGGACGCTACGACAGCCCAGACCATTGCAGAACTTGTCGAAAAACCAGGCTTGCTGCTGGTTACAGGCCCGCCCGCCAGCGGCGTTACCAGCACTGCCTACTCGATTCTGCGAAAGCAGGACGCGTATCTCAAACTGCTGATGACGGTCGAAGCCCAGGCTTCGATGGATTTGCAAAACGTTACCCAGCACGAGTATCACACGCCGGAGAAGTTGCCCGAGACCCTCGCCTCTGCTATCCGACGCGACCCGGACGTGCTGCTGGTCGACCGGTGCGACGGGGCCAAAACCGCTGAGCTTATATGCGACCTAGCTGGGGAAAAATTCGTCATCCTCACCATCCCCGCACAGGAAACCTTTCCCGCCCTGCACGCCTGGATCAAGCGCATGGAAGGCTCTGCCAGGGCAATCAAACCGCTGCGAGGCATCCTCTGCCAGCAACTCATCCGCGTATTGTGTCCCGCGTGCAAAGAGCCATACCAGCCAGACGCCCAGACCGCCGAGCACCTCACCAAGGCCCGGGCCAGGCTGGGAGGCCTGGGCGATGGGAGGGTCTATCGCGCGCCGTCGTTGCCCAGGCTGGACGAGAAGGGTCGAACCCTGCCACCCTGTCCAACCTGCCAGGACACGGGCTTCCACGGGCGAACCGGCGTCTTTGCGTTTCTGCCCGTAACCGACGGTTTGAAAAAGCTTATCCGAAGCCAGGCTCCGCTGGAGCAACTCCAAGCCCATGCCAAAACAGCTGGCGCGACGAACCTGTACGAACAAGCACTGGGCAAAATTCTCCTGGGCCTAACCAGCGTCCAGGAAGTCATGCGGGTCTGCAAGCCAGGTAAAAAGTAATCCGCTGAAAGTGGTCAGTAAAAGCAAAAACAATTTACCATGAAGTACATGAAGTTGTTTTTTTATGAACAAAAAATGGTCTATCTTTGTCGTCTATGCGTTCTTTCGCGGTAGTTTTTTGTTTTTTATGATGTGCCCCTGAACGGCTAGGACTTGTTGGGGGTTTGTATGTCGATCGGAGAGGGTGGGATTCGAACCCACGGTACCTTTCGGCACACCGGTTTTCGAGACCGGCACGATCAACCGCTCTGTCACCTCTCCCGGGCCAGGCTGGTCAATCTGGATATCGAAATCGACCAGGCTGGAACTGCGTCTCCGAAACAAAAAATGATGGGCCGCTACAGCGAACCATCGCGCAGCACTGTATCGTCACTCAGTCGGGCCGTCAAGCATATTATCGCTCCGGCGATTCGGCGCAGCAGAACAACTGATTGATTTTTCCGCCAGCGGATCGCATAATGCCCATCCGCAGCCAGCTGACAGCGAGCCTGGCTGACGTAAATGCGCCCGTAGCTCAGCTGGATAGAGCGCTTGCCTCCGGAGCAAGAGGTCGTGAGTTCGAATCTCGCCGGGCGTAGTTGTTTTGTAATCTTTTACCAGTTAACTAATCAACCAGTTAACCAGTCAACCATCTTGAGTAAATGACTATGCAGGGAAATCCTACAGACATTGCCCGTCAGCTCTTGGCTATCGAGTCTCTGCTAGGCTCAGCTGAGTTTGTCCCAGCCAAGCGAAACCCGCTGCCGACACTTGACATACCCGCCCCCGCCCAGGCCCCCGTCCAGGCCCAGGCTGGGCCTGGGGAGAATCTCTCGCCGGAGCAAAAAGCCCATGCCCTGGCTGAGCTTGACGCGAAGGAAATTCGCGGCTGCAAGAAGTGTCCGCTTAGCAAGACCCGCACGCACACGGTCTTCGGCGAGGTCAACCCCAACGCCGACCTGGTTTTCGTAGGCGAGGCTCCGGGTGCTGACGAGGACGCCAGCGGCAGGCCTTTCGTAGGCAGAGCGGGCGAGCTGTTGACGAAAATGATCCACGCAATGGGCCTGACCCGAGACGACGTTTTCATTTGCAACACCGTAAAATGTCGTCCGCCTAACAATCGTCCGCCCGCTGGGGAGGAAGCTGACGCCTGTTGGGATTATCTTGTCAGACAGCTTCAGATTATTCAGCCCAGGGTTATCGTTACGCTGGGCAACCCCGCGAGCAAGGGCTTGCTGATGACGAAAATCGGCATCACCAAGTTGAGGGGCAATTGGCAGCAGCTGCCTGACATAGGCCCAGGCCTGGCTGGGATCGCGGTCATGCCCACCTTCCACCCGGCTTACGTTCTGCGAAACTACTCGCCCGACACCCGAGGCAAGGTCTGGTCAGACCTCCAAGCGGTCATGGCCCGGCTCGGCCTAACCCTGCCGAAACAAAACGGCCAGCCAACAAAAACAGCGGAACACGAATAACACGAATTTTTGTTTTTTCCACCAATCCGTTTTCGCGTTCTTTCGCGTCTTTCGTAGTTTGCGGTTTTTTTCCTCACAAAAAATTCGTGTTTATTCGTGTCCATTCGTGGTTCTGCTGTTTCTGTTTTACTGGGGTACCAGCCTGTCTGCTATCGTGCCGGATTCCCACGCATGGCGGTTGCACTTGGGACAGGCCTGGTCGCCTCTGCCACTTTTGGGGGTGTACCCGCAATAATGACAAAAAATATAGGTGCGCTTGGCAGAGAGTCTCACCGGTGTCGATGGCCCACGCCCACGGCGCACCTTTCTCCGCCCGAGGCCCATGTTTGGATGCGACAGCGAAACCCCCGTCTTGTTGCGCCCCATCGTTTTTTGACGATCCATGATCTGCACTCCTCGTAACTCCAACAGCTACACAAAGATACACACCCGCTTATATTATCGCATTTAATAACAAGGCTGGCCTGCATGGGCTAACTTATGACGGGTTATGCTGTTACAGCGGCGTTCTCGCTGGACATCTGGGAAAAATGAAACACCTTTTTTCTTGGCCTGGCTGGGCTGGGCTGTATAATGTTCGTTCCTGCGAGCCTGGCTGATGTAGCTGGGCTTGACTTGGGAGACAAATCGGAAAGCGTATGCGCGAGACCAAAGAGAGAAAAATCAGAACGCTGCTGCTGGCGGTTTTGCTGTTGGCTGGGCTGGGTGCGGTTGGGTGCGAGCCTGACTTTGGCCTTAGCCGAGGCAGAACGCTGGGCGTTGCCATTCCCGACCCGCAAACCTGGCGAGTTAGCAGCACCAATGGCGGGTTCAAAAACATCCGCCGGGCTGCGGACGGCGATGCCAGCACCCTGGCTGTGTCCGCTCGGCGATATCGCAACGCGCAGATTACGATAGACCTGGGCAAACCTTGCCTGTTCAATCTCCTTGCCCTTCGCCATGGCGAAAACGCGTTCGGCTTTGCCCGCAAGGTCGCCCTGTCCACCAGCATGGACGGCAAGCGCTACACCAACCGATACAGCTGTCCCGGCACGCGAGGGATTACCTACATCCCCGTGCTGACACAAATCCTGGCTAGGTACGTCCGCATAACCGCTGTGGTGCAAGGCTCACAACCCTGGGCGATTTCAGAAATATATTTGCAGTAATTGGGCAAGTAGACAATAGGCGAGCAGGAATGACTGAAACTAACGTAAATAATCATACCGGCCCGGGCCAAGTTACTTCTGCCTCGGCTGTGGCTGGGCGATTTCCTGTGCTTGTTTATGGGTTGTGCGGGCTTATTATCGTCCTATTGGCGGGGCTTTGGATAATGGAGCGGGGGCATCGCAACCGGGCCCAGGCCAGAGTCCGCGATATAAACCAAGCCATCGCTCAGCAGAAGAAAAAGATGCAATCTCTCGGACGACTTGTCGCTGCCCAGGCAACCCAAGCTAGGATAATGCGAAACTCCCTGCCTAAAAAACAAGCCAAGCTCAATGGCAAAAATAGCACAGTGCTGATACTTGACACCGAGGCTGCCAGGAAAATAGGCCTGCAACCGGGCGACATCGTAGTAGTAACAGATCAGCTGAGCGAATGACAATTTTCTAAAAACAAATCCGAAATCTCCACGCCATCCAACGACACTATTCCCTACTTGCCCATATTGGTTGTTGATTCAATCTGGGCGAATCGGTATCCTGTTGGCGTGTTGTGGGGGTGTTGTGCGCGGCTGCCTCGAAGGTGTCCGTCCACGAGAAAGGAACCTGGAACTATGCGTAGAAACAAGACTCTTTGCCTGTGCTTTGCGATGTTGATTATCCTGTTGGCGGCGGGCCAATCGCGGGCCTTGCCTCCCGAGCCTAATATCCCAGCGGACGCGATGGGGCATCAGCTCCTGCCTGTTTATCGAAAGCAAATCAGCCAACGTATCAAGTGGTGGAAACAGCTTTTCGTTATCGCCCGTACGAACCAGGACATACTCGACGCCCGCGAGGGCTTGGTTGGGGACTACAACCTGTACAGCCATCCGCGATATCAGCTTGCCTTTGCCCGCGAGAGCGTCAAGGAGCTGAAGGGCATGTTGGATGGCAAGGGCTTTACCGCTGGGGACAGGTTGGCTGAGCAAAAGCAGATAAATCTCGCCATCGCCTTTTCGGGTTTTTCGTCGCGTGGCACGAGTCCAGCCTTGTCTGTAATGGTTCGCAGCACCAACGAGGGCATGCGGTACCTGGGCTGGGCGGGCTATGAAAACATTTGCCCTCATCTGTTGAAGATTGGGCCTAAGACGGCTGGTAAATTCGTCAAGTCCGCGGGCGCTGCTGCGATAGCGGAGACGAACCCGCTGATATTGCGGAAAATTCTGCTGGTGATGAAGCGGGCGGCAGAGGATAAAACCGTCCCTGCCAGGACCGCTCGGGCGGTGCGCAAGCAACTCGTTGACACTCTGGCCCGGGCCTGGCCCGGTTGGCGGGGGAAAGTTCGCAGCCTAGACTCCGCCTTCGCGCAAAGCCTGGCTTCGGCGGTGGCTGTTCTTGCGGAGGCAGCTCCGGCTGCCAAACAGAGCAAGACGAAGCGAATGAAAGTTCTGCAGATGGTGGTGAACCTCGCCTACGACGCAGCCTATGTTTACGACCAGGCTTTGCAGGCCTCAGCTGGCGGGTTCGAAAAAATAACCGACGACCAGGCTCGCAAGCGGAAAGCTCAAGCTAACCAGAAACTGCAACAAGCCTGCAAGAAACTTCTCTCTGCCTGCGAAACAGCCCTGAACAAAATAACGGGGCAAGGCAAAACGCCCCTCGCCCAAGCCCAGGTTACCAAAGTAGACCCGGGAGCTGCAGTGCTAGGCGCAGTATAGGACTGTGCAGCGGACCTGAAAAACCAAGGCGTTACTGATCCTTCAAAAGAGGCAATAGGCAAGTA
>QNCB01000082.1 GCA_003644335.1 Planctomycetota bacterium
AAAGAACACAGAGAACGCAAGGAAAGTGTGGAGGATATCGAACGCTTTTGGCGTGGCACACGGGTTTGTTTAGTATGTCGAGACACAGTCGTCCCATAGTACGATGGAGAAACGGCTCCGCAGGAGCGATGTCTTCTGTGGTAATGCGATTGCGTGATGTTTAGCTCCGCGGGAGCTGAAAAAACGGAAGAAACACGGATCCCTCCGTGTCATTCCCCAGCACTTGTTTGCAAATTTTCAGAGAGTTGTTAGCCTACGTAAAAAGTTTTCGACATTCTAAAGTTTTGCAAACAAGTGCTGGGGAATGACAAAGAAAAAAAAACAAAAAAAGAACTTCATGTGCTTCATGGTGAATTGTTGTATAGCCGTGAGCGGTTGTGTTTTATCTTTGTTTCGAATTTCGATATTCGGATTTCGGATTTGTTTCGAGTTTGTTGTCGCGGCCGGTGGCGGGGCTTTTTGTTTGGTCGATGTTCCGGCGTATACGTTCCTGCTCCCCGCCGGTCGCAACCGGTGGCCTGTGGTCGTGTCTGTCATTCCGTCGGCGGTTTTGCTACCATGTCGTCATGACACAAGACGAGCCACAGGATCCCCAGCCAGCCAGCGACGCATTTGACGACCTCCCCGCCGAGCCGGGCCAGGCTGACGGGGTACCTCTCGACGACGGCGAGATGGAAGCCATCGAGACGCAAATCTCCGCTGAGGACGATGGCCTGGAGCATCGCCGAGTGGAGATTCGTCGCACGCGCACCAACCGCAGGCTGGACAAATATCTCGCCGGCAGGTTCGGCAAGGACACCAGCCGAAGTTCGCTGCAGCGGTATATCCGCGAGGGCGTCGTTACCGTCAATGGCCAGGCCGTCAAGCCCAGCTACACCATCCGCCCCGGCGACGTTATCGACATGCTCCTGCCCCGGACTCAGCCCAGGGAAATTCCGCCCGAGCCGATACCGCTGGATATTATCTACGAGGACGACGACCTCCTGGCTATCAACAAGCAGGCTGACCTTATTATCCACCCGGCTCGCGGCAATTGGAGCGGCACAATGGTCAATGGCCTGGCTTTTTATTTTCAGCGAAACTGGCGGGACATTTCCACGCTGCCGACCAGCGGCGAGATTTTTCGCCCCGGCATTGTGCATAGGCTGGACCGCGACACGACGGGCGTTATCCTGGTAGCCAAGAGCGACCTGGCCCTGTGGAGGCTGGGAAAACAGTTCGAACTGCGGAAAATCCAAAAGACCTACACCGCCATCGTGCATGGGCTGATCGCCCTGGACGAGGACATCATCGACGCGCCGATTGGGCGGCACGTGAAATATCGCGAGAAGTACGCGGTGCATCGCGACACGGGCCAGCCGCACCCGATTACGACCAAATCCGCTATCACCAGACTGAAGGTGATTCAGCGACTTCAGCCAAAGGGTTGCGAGATGGCATTTACGTTTGTCGAGCTGTATCCCAAGACAGGCCGAACGCATCAACTGCGTGTTCATATGAGTTACATAGGCCATCCCATCGTGGGCGACCGCATGTACGGCGGCGGGCCTTTGTACCTCAGCCAACTCGCAGGCCAGGGCGACCGGGCGGAAGGCCCACTGATTACCCGCCAAGCCCTGCACGCCCACACCATCGAGTTCCGACACCCCCGCACCGGCGAGATGATGAGCCTGAGGGCACCCTGGCCCAGCGATTTCCAACAAACACTAGACGAACTCAAACAGCGGTGCTGAGCGGTGGACTGACTGGTGGCTTGGTGAATTGGTTGACTGCCCCCCCTGTGTCATTCCCGCGAAGCTTGTCCTCAACCCGATCGGGGAGCGGGAATCCAGTTTTTTTTCGTCATTGAGCCCGGGTGCCGCAGTTGCCGTAGTTGCGGTGTTTGCAACCACGTCATCCGGCCTATTCCCTATTTGCCTATTGCCTCTTCTTGTATTTCTTTTGCTATCGCGTCGAGTACGCCGTTGACAAATCTGGAGCTGTCTGCTGAGGAGAACTCGCGGGCCAGGCGGAGCGATTCAGATATGACGACTTTGAACGGCGTTTCGCCCAGGCGCAGTTCGTGGGTAGCGAGCCTGAGAATGTTTCTGTCCACCAAAGCCAGCCTGGGCAGTTCCCATCGGCGGGCATGACGGGCGAGCATCGTATCGCAAGCGGGCCTGTCGTCAAAGGCTTCCGCCAACATCCGTATCGCCCCGTCGACAACAATGGAAGCCTCGTCGCTGTCGCGGATAAACCGCTCGATCAGTTTCCACGCCCCAGGCCCCTGCGCATCCAAACAGCACAAGGCCTGTAAAACCAGTCGTCGTGCCCGATGTCGGCTATTCACTTTGCACCCTATTCCCGCCAGGCCAACAGGCCTGCTATTTCCCAGCTGGCAGTTGGCTCAGCAGGTTCACCATTTCCACCGCGGCGTTGGCAGCTTCAGCTCCCTTATTGCCGCCCTTGGCGCCGGAGCGGTCTATCGCCTGCTCGAGCGTGTCGCACGTCAGCACACCGAAGATGCAAGGTGTGCCGGTCTGCAAGCCAACCTGGGCAACGCCCTTGGTAACTTCCGAAGCTACATACTGATAATGATCCGTGCCGCCCCGGATAACCGCGCCGAGGCAAATCACAGCCGCGTAATTCTGTCCCTGGGCCAACCTGGCTGCGATGACGGGTATCTCGAAACTGCCCGGCGACCAGACCACATCGATATCAGCTTCGCTCGCGCCGTGGCGAGTGAGCGAGTCGATAGCTCCGCCGAGCAACTTGCCCGTTACGAATTCGTTAAACCGCCCGACGACGATGGCAAACCTGGCACCAACTGGCGCTACGAGTTGTCCTTGATATTCAGTCATTTCACGATACTCCCAAAAAACGAGCTCCATAATTCCAAGCCACTACCCGAGCAGTATAAAGGCAAACTGGTGCGTAGGCAATAGGAGGGCGAGAGATTCTGACTCCTGACTCCTACTTTTCAGTTCTGCTTCGGATATTGTCCAGGATGTTCATGTAGTTGATGTACGCGTCGTAGGGCGACTCGTATGGGTTGAAGTATTTATGCACGTCGCCGTCGGCGAAGTATTTGGTGCACATATAATAGAAGTGGTCAGACGTCTGGAGCTTTCGCCACTGGTGGATGAGGTCTGTGTCGCCGCTGTCCATCACAGCCTGGCTCAGGGCGTAGACGTCGTGCAGAGCGTTGGACTGCATACTGTTGCCAAGCCACGCTGAGAGGTCTCGCTCGGTGTCAGCCCAGGATATCATATGCGGCACGTCCACCTCGCCGACCGGCTCGTAGCAGTCGAGGACTTGCGAGACCGTCAGGAAATCGTTTTTGCACCCAGCCATGACCGCTCCGGGCAGCGACCGCATGAACTCGAAAATACCCGTGTCCTCCCACTGGTGCTCGCCGAAGGTTTCGTAGTCCATGAACAGATTGCAGACATAGCCATTGCCGTTTATCTGATCGACCCAGCCTGCGAATTTCTCCGTTGTCAAAGGCCATTCTTCCCAGGCCCGGTTCCCGAAACGAAACGCGATGTCGTCAGCCAAGCGATAATTTTTCAGCAACATCCGCAGCTTGTGGCAGTTCGGCGGGCGATAGATAAACGTCGGACTGCGATACCCCAGCACATGGTCTGCCCCCTCGGTGAGTATCGCGTCGAAACCCATGCCCTCGACCGCCTTGGCGACGTCGTTGTTGTACGTCAATTCCGTATTGCGGAACACCCTGGGCCGCTGGCCAAACAGCTCTTCCATCAGGTCGCAATGCATCTGCGTCTGGTGGATAAACTCCTCGCGGCTGTACAAAAACGACAGACTATGATAGTACGTCTCAGCGATGAACTCCACACAGCCCGTCCTGGCCAGGGCGACAAAACTCTCCAGCACCTCGGGCATCCACTGGCGGAACTGCTCGATAACCGTGCCGGTAACGGAATAGCTGATCCGGAATCGCCCCTCGTGCATCCTGATAAGGTCGAGCATCAGCTTGTTCGCCGGCAGGTAACACTTGTTGGCTACCTTGCGGAGTATCTGCTCGTTGTTCCGGTCGTCGAAATAAGACGGGGCGCTGTCGAAGACGCTGTATCTCCGCAATCGGTAAGGCTGATGTACCTGAAAATAAAAGACGACCGATGCCATGCCACCATTAAAAACAAATCCTGAAAATTAGCAAGAAAAAAAACAAAGAGAGCTTGATTGTTGATTGTGCGCGAGACCAAACCCTGGTCTTACCATTGAGCGTCGTGTGCGGACATGAAACTGGATTGTTATCCGAGGCAATTTCGGATTTTGGATTTCAGATTTCGAGTTGAGCTAGTTTCGCGAAACAATCCGAAATCCGCAATCTGAAATCGTGGACAAATAAATCCGTGTAATCCGTGGAATGCTTTTGCCTATTGCCTATTGCCTACTTGACTATTTGCCTATCACCGCATCGTAGACGTTTTTTATTTTCTTGGCGCTGTCTTGCCAAGAGAATTTTTGCAGTTCGAATTGACCTTGCTGGCGGAGGGTTTTTTGCAGCGGCTCGTGGCGGATGACAGCGAGAATCTTATTCGCCATCTCGTGAGTGTCCCAAAAGTCTACCTTTAAGACATGCGTGAGCACCTCCGAGACGCCGGACTGCTTGGAGATGATGACGGGCACGTTGTGGCTGAGTGCTTCCAGCGGCGCGATGCCGAACGGCTCGGAGACCGAGGGCATGACGTAGAGGTCCGCCATCTCGAAAACCCGCTGGACGTCCGGGCCTCGGAGAAAGCCCGTAAACGTTACGTATCGCCCAAGGCGAAGGTCCGCGACCATCTGAATGCACGAGCGGATCATGTCTCCGCTGCCAGCGACGACGAACCGGACGGACTGAAATTTCTCGAGAACCTTCTTCGCCGCCAGCAGAAAATACTCCGGGCCTTTCTGCATCGTAACGCGGCCCAGGAACAGGACGATTTTCTCGCCCTGGGAGATAGGCTTCATTTGCATCGCGTCGTTTGGCAGGTCGACAGCGTTGTAGACCACGTCGATTTTCCCGCCATCCACGCCGTAGCGGTGCATCACGAGGTTCCGTGTGAGATGACTTACGCAGACGACCCTGCTTGCTGCGTGCATGCCCGCCCGCTCGATATCGTAGACCTGCTGGTTGACGTCCAGGCCGCTGCGGTCGAACTCTGTGCTGTGAACCTGCACGACCAGAGGCTTGCCCGTAGCCCGGGCCACAGCCTGGCCCGCGGGGAAAGTCATCCAATCGTGCGCGTGT
Source organism: Planctomycetota bacterium (assembly GCA_003644335.1). The sequence goes on from QNCB01000082.1 coordinate 5,240, forward strand.
ATAACGTCGAAATCCTCGCCCTTGGCCAGCTCCACAGCCAAGGCCGCATAGCGATGTATCTGCCCAACGAGGTCGCCGTCATAATGCACGCCAGCTCCACCCATGACAAACGAACCCTGCGGAAACGAAGCCGCACGCTCAGCAGGAGCAGGGCCAGCTGCGGGTGCTGGCTCGCCAGCGTCTACATATTCAGCCGACGTGCCAACTGGGGCCTGGGCGGGAGTGTAGCTGACCTGGCCTGGGTTGCATGTGATAGCTTGGCTGCTGGGGGCCTGGGCAGGCCTCTGGGCCAGGGTCTCGCTCCGGGCTTTGTCCAGTGCATCTCGCAGATGGCGGTCGTATCGTTCGGGCGAAGCATAGGCTTGCAGACTGGCTGGGAGCTTGTGAACTTCCAGATGCGCAAACTCGCCGGGACTGGCGGAGTCCCCCTGCTCCCCCTGCCCCCCCTGCCGAGCCTGGCTGGCCTGACCGGCCATTGTCGCCTCGGGGATATTCGCTGGGGTTCGCAGCTGCACATGACGAGGGGCAGCCACTTCCTCCCCCACCGGCACCGCGGTAGGCAGCACGAAGCAGACCTCCACACCGATCTCGTCCAGGCCGCGCGTCAGCCCGTAGCAAGCTGTACCCAACCCGCCACTGATGAACGGCGGAAACTCCCAACCCAACATAAACACTCGCATGACGCAACCCCTTCCGGGCAATTCGAACGTATAAAAGAACCAAAAACCCAAACTCTATTCTACGCGACTATAATAGCATCAGGGAAGACGAAAGAAAATGAATTATTTGTTAAGGCAAGAGATTGGTGTCCGATATTGAATCGTGGCAGGGCAATTTCGGATTTCGGATTGTCAGGTGGCATGACTACCCGACGCAATCGCAATCGGTATCGAAATCGATACCGATACCGATAGCGATTCTTCTGCCTCTTGCAAATGGCGGACAAACGTATATGATGTATCGCGAGTTCAATGCAGCACAGGTGCCGTGCATGGGTGCCGTGGTTGCGGTGGTTGCAACCACGGCACCCACGCTTACGGAAAATTTTGCAGACTTTAATATCTGGTAGGAGTAACGAATATGTCAATGTTGGGTTTCTTCCGCAAAAGACAAAAATTGATT
>QNCB01000083.1 GCA_003644335.1 Planctomycetota bacterium
GAAGAAGACAACGACGAGATGTTTAAGTAGTCGGGAGCTGGGATTCAGAAGTCAGGATTCAGGAGTCAGGATTCAGGAGTCAGGATTCAGGAGTCAGTACAAAAATTATGACGATAGAATATAAAATCATCGAGCCGGGCGGCATGGCTGGGTTTATTTCGGACCTGGCCAAGCGGCGGAAGGTCTTCGCGCCGGTCGTGGCTGGCAGCCTTACGAAGTTCGACTGGGTGCGGGATGGCCAGGCTGTGGCGTTGGATTCTGCTATCCCTCGCAGTGGAGCCAAGCAGGCCCTGCTGCCTCGCACGGAGGTGCTGTTCTACTTCAAGCTGGGCAAGGGTACCGAGCAGGTCGCCGGGCCAAAACCGCCCGAGCCTCAGATTATCTTTGGCTTGCACCCAACTGACATCGCAGCGGTGCGGGTGCTGGACGCGGTCTTCTCCGCTGAGCCCTCGCCGGACGGGCCTTATATCGACCGCCGGGCGGCGACAGCTATTATCGGCATGGGTCGCGGGCCTGAAGAATCTCCCGATACTTGTTTTTGCGAGATGCTGGGCATTAGCTTGATGGATCCGGGCGAGGCTGACATGTTCATCACGCGCTTAGCCAGCGGACGGTTCATGCTGGAAGTTTTCGACAGCGAGCGACGCGAGAAAATAGCCGATCTGATGGACTGCGTCGAGTCTCTGCCAGACGCATCAGCCGAGGACATCGCCGAGTTGGAAGCTCTTCGCGACGCCGCAGCGAAGCGTGTTACCGACGTGCTGGACCCCGCGGAGCTGGCTGAGAAACTCGACGGGATGTTCGAGTCGGACTTCTGGCAGCAGATAGGCCAGCGGTGCGTTGGCTGCGGCGCGTGCGCATATCTCTGCCCGACCTGTCACTGCTTCGATATCTCCGAGGAAACGCGAGGCCAGCTCGGCGCGAGAGTGCGAAACTGGGACACATGTCAATTCTCGCAGTTCACCAAACACGCCTCAGGCCACAACCCAAGAGACAGCCAGAACCCGCGCGCGCGACAACGAATAATGCACAAGTTCAACTATGGGTACAAAAATTTCGGCATCACTTTCTGCACAGGCTGCGGCAGATGCATCGAAGCCTGCCCAGCCCACGGCGATGTGCGCGAAGTACTCAAAGCCATCGAAGAACGAAAATAAAACGGACATAAAATATGAGCACGAATCCATACATTCCCTATCCGGTCGTCATCGACAAAATTACCGTTGAGAACGAAGCTAAGGATCTGCGGACATTTCGGCTGCGGTTTCAAAACCCCGACGACCGAAAGAAATTCGATTTTCGCATAGGCCAATTCGCTGAGCTTTCGATACTAGGCTGCGGCGAGTGTCCCATCGGCATCGCGTCCTCGCCGTTGGACGCGGACTACATAGAGTTCACCGTCAAGCGGTACGACACGGGCGTGGTAACCACCGCGTTGCACGAGTCCGAGCCAGGCCGACAGATGGGCCTGCGCGGGCCTTTGGGCAACGGATACCCGATAGAAAAATTCGCCGGCAAGAACATCGTAATCGTCTCGGGCGGCTTTGCCGTTACCACGCTCCGCTCGACCATCCGCTACCTGCTGCACCCGTCTATCAGGCCTACCGTCGGCGACATCACAGTGGTCTACGGAGCCAGAAGCCCCGGCGAGCTTTGCTATCGTGAGGAATTCATCGAGTGGGAAAACACCGACGGCATCGATGTTCACCTCACCATCGACACCCCCGCCGATGGCTGGGCGAGACACGTCGGGTTCGTGCCGTCCGTGCTGGAAGAGGTCGCGCCGTCGGCGGACAACGCGGTCTGCCTGGTGTGTGGCCCGCCGATAATGCTGAAGTTCACCGTGCCGATTATCGAGAAACTAAAATTCCAGCCTGACGATACGTACCTGTCATTCGAGATGCGAATGAAGTGCGGCATTGGCAAGTGTGGGCGGTGCAATATCGGCAGCAAATACGTCTGCACCGACGGCCCTGTCTTCAGCCTGACGGAAGTCGAAGAATTACCCGCGGAGTATTGAAAAAACCACAGCACCCGATAACTGATTACTGATTACCGATAACTGAACATGGAGATTTAGATATGGCAGCGAAGATAATTGACGGCCAGGGCCCGGCTGAGGAAATCAAGCAGGACTTGGCCCATGAGGTGGAGCAGCTTATCGCGGCGGGGACGGCCCCGCATTTGGTAGCGGTGCAGGTGGGCGAGAACCCGGCTTCGAAAATCTACACGAACATGCAAGCCAAGGCGTGCGAGTCGGTGGGTATCGAATATGAGCTGCGAACCCTGCCGGCTGAGGCGACCGAGGCGGACTTGCTGGACCTGCTGGCCCGGGCTAACAGCGACCAGGCTGTAACCGGGATTATCCTGCAAATGCCGCTGCCGAGCCACTTCGACGCCCGCGAGATGCAGATGGCATTGGCGGTGGAGAAAGATGTCGAGGGCATGCACCCGGAGAATCTGGGCAAGCTGTTTTACGGCGGCGGGGCGGTCGGGCCTTGCACCGCAATGTCCGCGGTGGAACTGCTGCAGCGAACCGTCGGTGGCAAGGCAAAGCTCGCCGGGCTGGAAGTCGTCATCGTCGGCCATAGTGAAGTCTTCGGCAAGCCCGCAGCGGTGATGCTGCTGGACAGTTTCGACTTCTCGCCGACCGTTACCATCTGCCATGTCGCCACGAAAGACCTGGCCTTCCACACCAGCCGGGCCGATGTGGTCATCGTCGCAACGGGCGTGCGGCAGATACGCTGGCAGGGCTACAAGGCTCTCAAAAAGGCCAACCCGTTCGCGACCCTGCCGGACCTCTCGCCGCTTGTCTCCGCGGACATGCTCAAGGAAGGCGCCATCGTTATCGATGTCGCTATCAACCGCATACCCAAGGGCTTCGACGACGAGGGTCAGCCCCTCCGCAACGAAGCCGGCAAGCTGGCGATGCAGACCGTCGGCGATGTGGACTTCGACGGCGCGATGCAGAAAGTCGCAGCCATCACTCCCGTCCCCGGCGGCGTTGGCCAGGTAACAACCGCGATGCTGCTGAAAAACACCGTCGCCTGCACCAAAGCCCTGGCAAAATAATCCATCACCGCAAGTGCCACTCCCTGCCGTCGGCTCGGATAAGTTCCTCCGCCGCGGCTGGGCCCCACGAGCCAGCTGGGTATTCGTGTAGATTTTCCGCCCGCGCCTGGCTGCACCCGCTGATGATGGGCATGACGAATCGCCAAGCTGCGAGAACCTCGTCGCTGCGGGTAAAGAGGGTCGCGTCGCCCATAGCTGCGTCCAACAGCAGTCTCTCGTAAGCGTCCGGTGGGGTGGCGCCGAAGGATTTTTCGTAGTCAAAATCCATCCGCAGCGGCTGAATGTTCATTGCCGGCCCTGGCGCCTTGGCCTGGAACTCCAGGGAAATTCCCTCCTCTGGCTGAACGCGAATCGCCAACACATTGGCCTGCAGCGGGCCTGCGGGAGGCTTGTTGAACAGCACCTGAGGCACATCCTTGAAGTGGATCGAAATTTCCGTACACCGCCGAGGCAAGCACTTGCCGGTCCGTAAATAAAACGGCACCGACGCCCATCGCCAATTGTCTATATAGGCTTTGAAGGCTACGAATGTTTCCGTACCGCTGTCGGCCCGCACGTTCGGGGTGGAGCGATATCCCGCCAAGGATTTTCCCGCCAAGACCCCAGTTGTGTATTGGCCTCGGACTACTCCATTGGCGGCGCAGGCTGGTGGGATAGGCCTGAGCGACCGGAGGACCTTTTCCTTCTCGTTGCGAATGGCCTGGGCGGTCAGCGATATCGGAGGCTCCATCGCCACGAGACTCAGTAAGTGCATCATGTGGTTTTGCACCATGTCCCGCAAGGCCCCCGCCTGGTCGTAGTAGCTGCCCCGGCTGCCAACCCCGAGAGATTCGCTGACGGTAATCTGCACATGGTCCACATAGTCGTGCCCCCAAAGGTGCTCGAAGACGCTATTGGCGAATCGCAGCACGAGAATATTCTGCACTGTCTCCTTGCCGAGATAGTGGTCGATGCGGAACACCTGGCCTTCCTCAAACGCGCCAAGGGCAGCGGCGTTGAGCTGCTGGGCAGAGTTCAGATCATGCCCAAACGGTTTCTCGATGACGAGTCGACTCCAGGGCGAGTGTTGTCCACGCCGGGCCAGGCCAGCCTGGTTTAGATGCGAAATTACAGTCTCAAACGCGCCCGGCGGCGTGGCTAGGTAAAACAAGCAGTTAGCCTCCTGGTCTGGCCCGCCCAGCGAGTTTACCTTCCGGGCCAGGGCTTTGTAGTCAGCCTGGCTGCCGTAATCGCCCCGATGATAATGCAGGTGCGACGCGAAGGCCTCCCACGCAGCCTGGTCGATAGTTTCCCTCTCGAGCAGGGACGAATCTGTTATAGACTCCATCAGCCCCTGGCGAAAAGTTTCGTCAGCCATCTCGCTCCGCGCGAAACCAACCACATCGAACGCCTCGCCAAGCAGGCCTTGTTGCCAGAGCCTGAAGATGGCGGGCAGGAGTTTCCGCCGGGCCAGGTCGCCCGAGGCTCCGAAGATAACCATCACGAAAGGCTCGACGCGTCGATTGTTTGTTTCATCAGCCATCGCAGGTTCCTTATCGTCAATAGAGTTGCCATGCAACAAGTTGCATGACCTACGCTTTACTCTGTCGGCGAGAAATCGTCCATAGAAGCACCGCATTCCGGGCAAACCCAGTCGTCGGGCAGGTTGGCAAAGGCTGTCCCGGCCGGGGCTCCATTGGCTGGGTCGCCGATGGCGGGGTCGTAAATATAGCCGCAAATATCGCAAGTGTATTTTTGCATTTTCAATTCTCCTATGTCCTACATTTTCCCAGCCGAGGGCGGCTAGGCTACATTTATCAGTCTATTTTCGGCGCGGGCGGGAAGTCCACGACGGTCTGGGCTAGCGCGTTTATATAGTTCGTGAAAGTGTTGCACGCGACGATGGCGAGTGTCTCGAAAAGTTCCGAGTCCGTCACGCCAGCCTGGCGGGCCTGTTGGATATCTTCGTCGGCCAACTCGCCTCGTTTTTCGACCGTCGCGGTTGCGAAGTTCAGCAGGGCCTGGATTTTCGCGTCAGCGGCTTGGCCCTTGCGAAAGCCGATGGCTTCTTCGTCGCTGGCCCCGGCCATCTTGGCCTTGGCGGTGTGGGCGGCGGAACAATACGCACAGCCATGTATTTGGCCGACGCGCAGGGCGATGGCTTCGTGCGCCAGGCCGCTTAGCTCGCCGCCTTCCAGCGTTCCGAACAGGCCCATCAGCGACTTGAGCGCCGTAGGCGAGCAGGCGACCGTGCCAAAGATATTCGGTACCATGCCGAACTTGGCTTTGATGTTTTCAAGAATTGGCTTGGATGCTTCCGGTGCAGCTTCGATCGAAACAGGTTCAATGCGTGCCATGATAATTCCTTTCTAAAATGGATTACTGATTACTTTTTTCATGCTCTTCATGTGCTTCATGGTGAGCTTTGTGTTCTATACGTTCTTTCGCGGTGGATTTGTGTGCGTGTGGTCGTCGCGGAAAATCCGCGAGTCTTCAAAGTTCAATCCAAGCAGCGTGTTGATAGCGGCGTCTATCATTCCGGGCGACCCGCAGAGATAGGCCTCAGCTTTCGAGCCGTCTTTGATATGTCGGGCGACAACATCCGTAACCAGTCCGACCTCGCCGGGCCAATTGTCCCCCTCAGCTGGGGCGGACAAGGCTGGGACAAAAGTAAACCAGTCCAGCTGGGTCTGGAGGTCTTGAAGCTCAGCCATCAGCAGCAGGTCGCGCTTTTGCACGGCGCCGAAAAACAGCGTGCATTTACGGGCGATATTATTTTCCCGCATGTATTGCAGCATCGACCAGAACGGGCTTAGGCCCGACCCGCCGCCGATCCATATCATCTCGCTGTCGCTGTCGGACAGTGCGAAGCTGCCGAAGGGCCCAGCGAAGGAAACCGCGTCGCCAGCTTGGAGATGCTGAAAAACCCAGCCCGTGCACACGCCGCCGGGGACGCGACGGATCATTAGTTCGACATAGCCCGCCTTGGCTTGGCTCGGGCTGGCAGCGAAGCTGTAGGCTCGGGATATTCCGCCAGGCTCGATGCTCGTGGGCACGTCGAACTTGACATACTGACCCGGGCGAAACTCGACCTGGCCAGGCTCGATGAGTTTAATCCGTAGCCTTTTTATATCATGGTTCAACTCGGTGATTTCCTCGACCTCGCCGCGGAACTGCTGTGCGCCGAGCGACTCTTCCGGCACGATAATTTTCATATCCTCTCGCACGACAA
>QNCB01000084.1 GCA_003644335.1 Planctomycetota bacterium
CCCTCGCCGTTGTGATATGCGATGCCCAGCATAAACATTGCGTGAGCTACTCCCTTTTCGGCAGCCTGGTGATACCACTTCACCGCTTCGCGATAGTCCTGCGATACGCCATGACCCAAGCTATATAAAGAACCAAGAGAAGCCATCGCAAAAGCACTTCCTTTCTCGGCAGCTTTACGATACCAGCCTGCAGCTTTGCGGTAGTCTTGCGGCATACCCTGACCATCGCTGTGCATCGCGCCAAGCATAGCCATCGCGACGGCATTGCCTTTCTTGGCAGCTTTGCGGAACCAGTTCGCCGCCTCTTGATAGTCCTGCGGCACACCTTGACCTCTGACATATATCATGCCCAGGTCAACCATCGCGTCGGCATTTCCCTGCTCTGCAGCCTTCCGCTTGTTTTCGACAAATTTGTTCCAAGAGTCGCTTGCTGCATCGCTGGCGTTTTTTTGAATTTCGGAGCTATCTAATGGCTGGGCTGGCCCTTGCGAGGACAGCAGCGATATAAGATAGCTTGCGGGTATTACGAAGTTCAGATTTTGTCCGCCCTCGACTGTCGATACGACAATGCCAACAACCTCACCTTTGCTGTCTACCACCGGCCCACCACTGCTGCCGTACGATATCGGAGCTGTTATCTGGAATAGCAAATCTTCGTCAATTTTACGAACGGCGCTAACCATTCCAGACGAGAAGGTACCCACCAGCCCATGCGGGTTGCCGACCGCGTAGACAGTGTCGCCCACGGCCACCTTGTTGCTATCGCCAATGGGCAACGGGGCAGCCTTTACGCTGTCAATAGCAAGCAGTACCAAGTCATGGTCCGGGTCGAAGGCCACTACCCCGCGAATATCGTGCTTGGTTTCTTTGTTGGAGAGTTTTGCATGAGCCCGAGAGGCCCCTTGGATAGCATGCATGTTCGTTGCAACAATTCCCTTACGGACAACAAATCCACTTGCCGTCGCAATCAGTTGGCCGCTGGCGTCTTCCATTACCAGCAAGACTACCGAGGGCGACACCCGCTTTGCGATTTCCCGTGGAGTATCAGCCCCTGTAACACCCGAACAGATGCCAACCAAGCAAAATGCCGCCAAAGAGACCCGGAAATTCCTTATCATATTCATCTTTTCCCCCTTTTGCCAAGGGCTATATCTTCTCAACTGCGTTGATAGGTGCTGACTCCTGCCCTATCTTCTCACTCTTGCATTGCCGCTCCAGATGCTCCAGATTTGTTCTTCGTCAGCAGGCTGGGCGTAGTCGGTTTTCAGCGTGGTAACCAGTGCTCCGCTGGCCCAGCCAAACTGTACCCACTTGCTTGGCTCCCAGCCTTTGAGTATCGCGTAGAGCATTCCGCCGACGAACCCGTCGCCCCCGCCGATGCGGTCCATTACGACGATTTCGCGCGGCTCGACGATATGCCAATCGTCGCCCGCCGAAACAATCGCTCCCCACAGATGGCAGTTGGCGCTGAGAACCTCCCGCAGGGTCGTCGCGAAAGTCGACGCGTTGGGATAAGCCTGTTTCACCCGCTGTATCATGCCCTTAAAGCCTTCGATTTTGGCTGAGAGATCCGCCCCCCCAGCCTCCGGGCCTTCGATGTCCAGGCAAAGTTGGAAGTCTTCCTCGTTGCCGATGAGGATGTCGGATTGGCCTGCGATTTTCGTGAAAATGTCGTGCAGCTCATCCTGGCGACCAGCCCAGAACGACGCCCTGTGGTTCAGGTCGAAGGAAATCCGCGAGCCATGCTTTTTCGCGGCCTGCGCTATCTCCAGGCAAAACTGGCCTGTCTCTGGCGACAGGGCGGCTATCAGGCCCGACAGGTGCACAATCCCCACGCCCTCGTCGCCGAAGATTCGCTCGAGGTCGAAGTCCTTGACGCTGAGCGTTCTGCCGACCTCGCCAGCCCGGTCGTTTTGCACGCGAGGCCCGCGCGACCCGAACCCGCTGTCGGCGATGTTTATCTGATGACGATAGCCCCAAGGCCCGCCCTGGTCGATATCCTTGCCCTCGCAATCCATGTGTCGCGAGGCCAGGTTGTCCTTGATGAACCTCGCCACGGGGCTGTCTTTTACGAAAGTCGTCAGCACCTTCACCGGCAGCCCGAGGTACGACGAGACGGATGCGACATTGGACTCGGCACTGGTAGCCTGCATGTAAAAGGTATCGCTGCAATGGACGCCTTGACCCTGGCTGGGCGTCAGGCGGACGCCCATGCTCGTTGGAACCAGTATGGAATAATCGTAGTTTTCTCGAAGTTCGATAGCCATGTTGAACAGTCCTTTCGATAATTTTTGGTTGAATTGGGGTTCGATATACTCCGCTATTTCGCCCGGCGTGTCAATGCTGGCGATGACTACTGACGGCTTGAGGGGTATGTTCGGAATTGGCCTTCCATTGGGCGGTATGGCATGTGCGAGAGGTCTTCGTCGTGTTCGAAGGGGCGTCGCGATAGCATGATAGGCCTGCGTTGGCCTATGTTTACCAGCAGGCCTAGTGCGGCGCAGTTTACTACCAGCGACGAGCCGCCGTAGCTTATCAGGGGCAGGGTCATGCCCGTGATTGGCATTAGGCCCATCGTCATGCCGACGTTGATGAAAATTTGCGTAACAGTCAGCGCGAGTACCCCCACAGCCAAGAGTCTGCCGAACGGGTCGGTAGTGCTGGCTGCGATTTCCACGCCGCAAACTATAATAACGCCGTAGAGCAGGAACACGCCCAGACAGCCTATGAAGCCCCATTGGCCCGCGATGATGCTGAAGATAAAGTCGGTATGGTCTTCCGGCAGGTTTCGGAAATAGACGTCCGCGTGCTGCCAGTTGCCCCGGCCTGTGATTTTGCCCGAGCCTAATACGAGTTTCGACTGGAACAACTGATAGCCCTGACCTTGGATGACATCAGGCTGACCTTGGCGGAGCCAGCCATTGACCCGCTTGAGCTGATGGATTTTCATCGCTGTCAGGGCAGCAGCGGAGTATGCGGTTGTGGGTTTGTCAGCTGGGCCTGTCGTCCAGTAGGCTGTAGCGACTCGTTCGCGCTTATCGACCGGGCTTAGCGGGCCAAGCTGCGTGGGCAGGGGCATCAGGAGAACCACCACCCCCACAGTTACGATGCTCAGGAGGTGTCTCGCTTTGGCACCAGCCATGAACAGCATAGCGTAGAGCGTGGGCAGCAACAGCAAACTTGTGCCCAGGTCAGGCTCGCGGAGTATCAGCCCCATCGGCACGAGCGTCAGTACGAATGGCGGGATCAGGCCCGCTGCGCGTCGGTAGTGGTCGCCCAGGCGAAGGTACCAGGCCAGGAGAATTATCAGCGACAACTTGGCCAGCTCGGAAGGCTGAACCTGGAAGAAACCAAAACCGATCCAGCGATGACAGCCTCGGGTAGCGGGGAGGAACAGCACCAGCACCAACAGGGCCAGCGTGAATGCGAAGAGAATGTACGCCCAGCGTCCGATTTTTTGATATGGCAGGATCGCACAGCCGACGAAAGCTACCGCCGCAGCCAGGCTGTATATCATCTGCCGAGCGACCAGCCCCGTCATGCCGCCAGCCCTTTGGGTTACGTCAATCGCAGCCAGGCCCACGCCCATCAGTGCGAGAGTGGTTACGACGATGCAAATGCTCGTCAAACGCAATTGAAATTTTGGTTTATTCGTTGGCATGTCAGGTTAGAAACAAATTCGGATTTCGGATTTGTTTTACCGTAGTCGAATTCGTGGGTCGAATATGGCGTAGAGGATATCGGTTATCAGTAAGCCTCCGGCGTATATGACTGCGGTGAGGAATGTCAGGGCGGTTATTATCGGCACGTCTCGGTCGGTGATGCTGGATATCATCAGGTCGCCCAGGCCTGGTATGCCGAAAAACTTTTCCAGCAACAGGTTGCCCATAATCAGGAACGGGATAGCCAATACGAGGTTCGTCAGTATTGGCAACATGCAGTTTTTCAGCACATGTTTGAAGAGGATGTCCGGCAGTGCTACGCCCTTGGCCCGGGCGGTGCGGACATAGTCCTGATGAATTTCGTTGAGGATTATCGTGCGATAGAACCGCACCGATCCGCCAAGGCCGGCCAGGACCGCTATGACGACGGGTATGTAGATATTCGTCGGCGGGTCGTGTCCCCAGGCTGCGGGCGGGTATATCTGGAACATCAGCCATTGACCTATTATCATGTAGGCCAGGAACGGCACGCACATGCCGACGACCGAGATCAGCACGCCGAGGTGGTCTATCCATGTGCCGCGGAAATACGCGACCACGCAGCTGACGATCATCGCGGTCAGCCAACCCAGCGCGAGAGCGGGGACAGAGATAGCCAGCGAGAACCTCGCCTTGGCTACGATGATATCGAACAGGGTTTCCTCCGTGCGAAAGCTCTTGCCCTGAAAGCTCACGCAGTTCCACATGTGATACCCAAACTGCGTCTGGGAGATTTTCGCCAGGCCCGGCGCCTGGGCGTTGTAGAACTTTGGCAGGTCCAGTTTGTGTCGGGCCTGGAAAGCCTGCTTCTGCTCAGGCCCAGCTTTGGGGTTTACATATTGCGAGGAGATATCCCCAGCCATGATGTTGAACAGCAGAAAAGTCAACACCATTACGCCGAGGATAGTGAACACCGATTGCACCAGTCTGCGGATAATATACGCGTCCATTATCTGCCCCCCAGTTTCTTTCGCAACGCGGTGTCGATCCGCCGATATTTGCCAAACCCATAGCCAATCGGATGTAGCTTGACATTTTTGTACCAGTCGTAGTACAGCACGAGCGTCAAAGGCTCCGAGAGCGTCAGGACTGGGCAATCTTGGCCAATCATGCGGATCATTTTCGCGTAGATAGCAGTGCGTTGCGGGCTGTCGGGCATGGTGCGGATTTGCTCGTATAGTTTGTCGAATTGCGGATTGGAATAGTTCGAGTTGTTCGTGCCCTTTTTGATATTGGGACTATAGAAGAGTTGCAAAAAATTCTCCGCGTCGTAGTAATCCGCGTGCCAGCCCATGGTGTACATCTGGGCATGCTTGCTGTGAACCTTCTGCTGTAGCGTAGGCCAATCGTTGAAGACAGCCTTTATCCGCACGCCGATACGGGCGAACTGTTGCCGGGCGAACTCCGCCATTCTCCGCGCGCCGATATGGTCGCCCAGCTCGACGGTTATCGGCGGGATTTCACCCTGGGCATCAAGCAACCCCTTGCTGGCCAGCTCTTGCTTAGCCTGGGCGATTTTCTTTTTTGCCTCAGCTGGGTCGAACCGGAAATAAGGCCCGGGGCCTGCTTCTTTGTTGCCTTTGAACGAGGCTGGTACGACATTGCGGGCATGTCGGCCTCGCCCGTTGGAGAGTATACGGATTTGACTTTCGACATCATAGCTGAGGCACATGGCTTGTCGCAAAGCTGGGCTGGCGCCGAGCAGTTTGTCTTCCATGTTGAAGACGAACCAGTAAACGCTAGGCTGCCAGACCTTGCGGAGATATATGTGCTTCTTTCGCCAGGTGGCTGTCAGATCACGGCCTGGCGTGATGACCGATTCAAAAGCCTCGCGCGGAATGCCCGACGCGTCCGACCGGCGCGAGAGGAACAGCATCCAGGCGGAGTAACTCTCCGCGACGAAGTCCAGGTCGATGACATCGATAAACGGCACGCGCTTGCCCGCGTCAGCCAGCAGCCCAGCCTGCCCGTCGCCGGGGCTGCCTTTCGAGGGGTAATAGACGGGGCGATAGTCCGGATTGCGGACGAGGATGATTTTATTTTTCCGCTTGAAGGTGTGCAGCAGATACGCTCCGGTACCCACGACCATCTTCGCTTCGCGGAACTCCACGTTTCGCTGGGCTTGTGGTATCTTGCCCAAGCCGGTCAGCCAATAGTCCACCGCCTCGGCAGGACACGGCGCATAGACCCCCATAGCGAGAACTTTGGTAAATTGCGGGTAAGGCTTGGTCAGCCTGATTTGCGGCGTCAGGTCGTCCAGCGCCCGCAGGCCTTCGACGGGTAGGGAGTATCGGGAAAAATCGCCCGCTGCGTATTTTTTCGTCTTGGCCCGGTAGGCATCCAGGCCGACGATTCGCCCGGCCAGGAACGCCCAGGAGATGGAGGTGTTGGAGTTGTGATAGTCCGCGACTCGCTTGAGGGCCAGGACGAAATCTTCCGCTCTCACGGTGCGGGTTTTATAGACCTCAGCGTTGAGAAGGCCAAAGCAGGGGTTGCGGTGATACTTCACGCCCCGCTTGAGCTTGATGGGGTAGGTCAGTCCG
>QNCB01000085.1 GCA_003644335.1 Planctomycetota bacterium
GGGTGGCCATGGTTGGACAGAAAATGACGAATGCTGAAGCCCGAATGCCAAATCAATAACGAATTTAGAATGACGAAAAAAGAAAAAACACGGGCGAGACGCTTATGCTACGGTGTTGCCAGGCATTAAAATACGTAACCGTTCACAGAAATTTTTTTATATTTTCCTTTGCCAATTGAGGTAGAAAAGCAAAATTCGACCTGCAGTAAATTTTTCCCTGATTTTTGGAAAAGCTTGGCCTTTTGAAGCCGTACATCTATGCCACCCATTTGTGTTTCGCTGTTTCTTTTGCTTTTACTGATAACTGAAAACTGATAACTTCTTTCTGGAGAATTTGTTGTTTGGAAAACGGACATTGTGGTCAGCCTGGTTGTTGATGAGGGCTGATGACGATAGGTTGGCTGGGGCGCCCGCCGAGGGTTTTGTTGGCCTGTGGGCTGGGCTGATGGTTATCGCTTTGTTGTGGGGGTTGGCGTCGATAGGCTTGTGGAACCTGGCGGGTTGGTTGTTCGGTTGGCCTGGCGGGATGTATGCTATGCAGGCTCTGACGGTTTCCGCTGCGATGTTGCTTTGGCCTTATCGGCGGGCGAGCGAGTCGCTGGTGAACCTCTTAGCCGGGCCAAACCCCGCGGGCTGCGGGCTGATTTCCGCTATCGTGGTGGTGGTGTTGGTAACGTCGCTGATGGTGCTTAGGCCTGACTGGTATCAGCAGGAAGCCGCTCTGCCTGGGTGGTTGGCCTGGCTTCGTCCGGAGTCCAAGATAGACCGCGTCTTGTTGCTCATGCCGCTGTGGGGTACCTGGTCAATGCTGATCCTGCCGCACTTCCGCAAGCCCGGGCCCCAAGCAAGCCCCGCCGTCGCAGCCTTGTCGCGAAGCTGTGGGCCTATGACAGCCGCGGTGCTGATGGGAATACTCCTGGCGGTATCCGCGGGATATTTCGCGTATCTGCCATGGACTCAGCTGGCGGTATCCGCAGCAGGAATCGCAGCAGCCTTGGCGGGGGGATTGTACCTTGCCCACAAACGAGGCCAGACCGACCGCAACGTACTGCTGGCAACAAACCTGCTGACCCAACTTACCATCCTCCTGGCGGTGCTCGCCAACAGCAATGTGCGATTCTGGTAACCGTTCATGGACACATCATAAAAAGAATCGCCGCGAAAGAACGCATAGAACGGCTGATTCAACTCCCAGGTGCGACACGCCAGTTCGCTACGCCGAGGCCTGCAAAAAAATCGTGTCCATGATACATCTTTCTTTGCAAATGCGGGCAAGGTGCCGAGCTTATAAAAACGGAAAAATTTTTCCGAAAAAGTTGGCCTGGCGGGAAATTCGTATCGTACTATAAAAATAAGGAAACACGGGCTGGTTGCTCAGGCCTGCCCGGTTGTTTTACAGGGATATGAGAGGAACAAGGGTAGCCCTCGCCGAGCGCCCAGGTTGCAAGTCCACAAACTTGTTTTGCGCACAGTCCCTGCGCGCAGACAGGTCAGCAAAGCCATTCCGCTGTATGCGGGAAGTTTTACAAGGTGCCTTTTATAGAAAAGGCCAACAGACAGGTCGCCAGCTCGGCGACCAAACGAAAGGAGAGCATTATGAAACGCTCAAAAATAACAGTAGCAATGGTAGCGGTGGTGATGGTGTCTTTGTTCATGCTGGTCGGTTCGGCATCGGCGGTGGTTTACGATGGACTGGCTGCGGGATCTGTGCTCCATGACGGAGACCGGGAGTTAACCAACCTGACGTTTGTCGGGTCATCTACGGTGATGACCGGCGCGGATTTTATGCGTTATAACGACGGGTACCTGTTCAGGCCAGATCATCAGACCAGCCATGTGAAAAACCGTCTGTATGGATGGAACGACGTTCAGCCTCGCGACATGGCACCGGGACAAAACAAGTATGCCTTTAACCCCGACCGTGCCGACAAGGCGACGAAGTATGTCAACGAAAGCACCTCCAGCGGAACGCTTAGCGAAGTATTCGGTAGCTTCAAAGGTGAGCCCAATGACTATAAGAATATGAGCTACATTCTCGACGGAGAGAAAAGCAAGAAGACATACTATGTGGACCTGTATTTTGATGGCTTCTCGCTTTCCGGCGACGACGATAAGACCAGTATCGAAGTTGCTCTGCTGGAACGCGGGGGCAATAGCAAAATGAAGGTTTACGGCATCCTCGCTGGCGACACGTCCGACCCCGACACAGCTATCTACAAGGACTATACACCCAAGCTCACGAAGGATAGCGTGCTGGTGGGCTACAAGTCCAAAACTTTCAATCCGCTTTGGAAGCTGGACACGCTGGAAATAGGCGGAGCACAGGCAGTGCGAGGCTACGGTATCAGCATCAGCAACGACTGGACGAATCTGGTCGGGCTTCGTATCGCTTCGGAAGGTTGTAAGTTTGAAGGCCCGTACCTGGTAGGTGTTGGCGTCGTCCCCGAGCCAGCTACGATGACGCTGCTTGGCCTCGGCGGAGTGATGACATTAATCCATCGCAAACGCCGAGCCTGCTGATGTATCGCAAAAAAGGCTGTATAGAAAGGTTGTAACGCAGCGTGTCGCCCAGCCACCAGGCCGGGCGATACGCTTTTTTATAGGCCGAAATTTGGAACAAACATAAATGACGAAAAAATGACCAAAGCCCATTGAAGACCCAATGCCCGGACATCCGGGCCTACCTGTTCATTATTCGGAAGAGCCGAAATTACAACGAATGACAGGAGAGCCAATTGCAACGTATTTCCTTCTATTAAATCCAGCTTGACGCAAAGCATCGCACATTGTTTCAAGACCTTGCCTGGCGACGATTTATTCCACGGAGAAGCTGAAAGTTCTGCCGTCGGAATCTACGGTTGCCTTTTGGCCCGGCTGAGCCTCCCCGGCCAGTATCTTTTGGGCCAGAGGATTTTCTATCTCCCGTTGGATAGTCCGCTTGAGTGGCCTGGCTCCGAAGGTGGGGTCGTAGCCCAGCTCACACAGCAGATCCTTGGCTGCGGGGGTTATCGACAGGCTCATTTGCCGCTCGCTCAGCCGACGGGCCAGGAGGCGAACCTGTATCTCGACGATGCCCTCCAGGTCGGCTTTGCTCAGCGAATGGAACACAACGGTCTCGTCGATGCGATTGAGAAACTCCGGGCGAAACTTCGCTCGCAGAGCCTCCTTCAGCTGGGCTTCAATCTCCCACTGCTGGGCCTGGCCCTCGGCGAGCTCCTGGATAAACTCGCTGGCGATGTTGCTGGTCATAACAATCAGTGTGTTCTTGAAATCGACGGTCCGGCCCTGCCCGTCGGTCAGCCTGCCGTCGTCCAGTACCTGCAAGAGCACATTAAACACGTCGCTGTGGGCCTTTTCGATTTCGTCAAAAAGTATCACGCAATACGGCTTGCGACGAACCGCCTCGGTGAGCCTGCCACCTTCGTCGTAACCAACATAGCCCGGCGGGGCGCCGATGAGCCTGGCTACGGAGTGAGATTCCATGAACTCGCTCATGTCTAGGCGAACCATGGCTTCGTCCGTGTCGAACAGCAGATCGGCAAGGGCGCGACAAAGTTCGGTCTTGCCCACGCCAGTTGGTCCTAGGAACAGGAAACTGCCGATGGGCCTTTGCGGGTCGCTCAGCCCGGCCCGACTCCGGCGGATGGCATTGGCTACCGCGACGAGAGCTTCGTCCTGGCCTATCACCCGCATCCGCAAGTCCTCTTCCATGTGCAGCAGTTTGTCCCGCTCAGACTCCAACAACTTGGTTACCGGAATATGCGTCCACTGGGCGACGACATCGGCTATCTGCTCGGAGGTAACCTCTTCGTTGGTCAGCCCACCTCCCTCGGTGCACATTTTCTCGAGCTGCTCCTCAGCTGTCCCCAGCCTGGCTTGTAAATCCCGAAGCTCGCCATACTGAATCCGCGCGGCTTTCTCCAACTCGCCGGATCGCTGGGCCTGTTCCAGTTCGGTATTTTTCTGCTCGATCTCCTCTCGCAGTTCCTTGATAGACCGCAGCAGATGGGTTTGAGATTCCCACCGGATCTGCATGGCGTCGAACTGGCCTTGCAGGTCGGCGAGTTGCTTTTCCAGCGTTGCCAACCGCTTCTTGCTTTCCTTGTCGGTTTCGTTGCGGAGGGCTTCTCGCTCGATCTGCATCTGCATTACCCGGCGGTTCAGCTCGTCCATCTCAGCTGGCATGGAGTCGTTTTCTATCCGCAGCCTGCTGGCAGCTTCATCCACCAGGTCGATGGCTTTGTCCGGCAGCTGGCGGTCGGATATGTACCGATGACTCATCACCGCGGCGGTTACCAGAGCAGCGTCCTGAATCCGCACACCATGGTGTGCGTCGTAGCGAGGCTTTAGCCCACGCAAAATTGCGATGGTATCCTCGACGGTGGGTTCCTCGACCATAACGGGCTGAAAGCGGCGTTCCAGAGCGGCGTCTTTTTCGACATGCTTGCGATACTCATCCAGCGTAGTGGCTCCAATGCACCGCAGCTCGCCCCGGGCCAGGGCCGGTTTGATGAGGTTCCCCGCCGAGATAGCCCCCTCGGCTGCACCTGCGCCAACGACGGTGTGCAGCTCGTCGATGAACAGAATAATCTCGCCCGCCGCGTCGGTTACTTCTTTCAGCACAGCCTTGAGACGGTCTTCAAACTCGCCACGAAATTTCGCCCCAGCCAGCATGGCGCCCATGTCCAGCGCGATAACCCTCTTGTCAGCCAGGCCCGCGGGAATATCGCCGTTGACTACCCGCTGGGCCAGACCTTCGACGATGGCGGTTTTGCCCACGCCAGCCAGGCCTATGAGGACGGGGTTGTTTTTTGTGCGCCGAGACAGCACCTGCATGCACCGGCGGATTTCCTCGTCTCGGCCAATTACCGGGTCCAGCTTGCCATCCCGAGCCATCTGACACAAGTCCCGCCCGTATCGCTCAAGGGCCTGGTACTTCTCTTCCGGCGTCTGGTCGGTTACGCGCTGCGAGCCACGAATATCCTGCATGGCTTTGAGGATGGCATCGTGATTGGCTCCAAGTGTGGCGAGAACTTCCATGGCGTTGCTGGGGGTCTCGCTCATGGCAAGGAGAAAATGCTCGATGGAAATATACTCATCACCCAGCCCGGCAGCTTCCTTGCCAGCTGCGACCATCGTGTCGCTAAAGGCTGGGTCCATCGCCATGCCCGCACCGGAGCTTTGTTTGGGCAGCCTGGCCAGCTCAGACTCAACCACCGAGACTATCCTGTCACGCGGCACGCCGACCTTCTCCAGCAAAGGCCCAGCCAGCCCGCCATCCTGGGCGAGCATCGCCTCGAGCATGTGCAGCGGGGTTACCTGTGGATTGCCCCCCTCCGCTGCGGCGGACTGGGCTACCATAAACGCTTCCTGTGCCTTGACGGTCATTTTATCAAGTCGCATAGTTCACCTCCGCCTTCACCGTGCAATATTCATGCCACGAATCCTTAACCCCTTTACAGACCGAGTATTACCATAAGAAATCGTCTGTGGGGTACCGCTCAGCCAGCCCATAAACTTGCCACTTCGGCAGGCGATTTAACTTATCCCTGAACTTTTTGCAAAAGTTCAGTTAAAAACAACCGACCATTTTTGGTATCCCGTAATTTACCTGGTCGGCCCCGGTTTCCCATAAATCTGTGTAATCCGTGGAACCCTATTGCCTACTTGCCTATTCCAAGATACTGGTCGATTTTCCGGGCTACTTGCCTGCCAGAGTCTATGGCCGTGGCTATATAGCTTGCTCCGCAGGCCAGGTCTCCTGCAGCGAAAATATTTTCGACGCTCGTGCAGAACTTGTCGAACAGCTCGACTCGCCCAGCGGCGTCCAAAGATAGGCCTAGCTGTGATACGAGAGCTTCGTCCGGGATATTGTCGAACCCCATAGCCAGGACCACCAGGTCAGCCTGGACGGCGAACTCGCTGCCGGGTTTGTCTTCTCGCACAGGCCCGCTGGCTGAGGGCGTGTAGGTTACCTCGCAAGCTGAGACGCCAGTAACTTTGCTATCCCCGCTGGTGAATTGCTTTGCTGCGAGAGACCAGCGGCGTGTGATTTTGCCCGCGAGATTCTCGTCCAATTCCTCAGCCAGGCCTGGGTGGGTTTGCTTCGCGCCGCGGGGCAAAATTTCGAACTGATGCACATGCTTGGCTCCCTGGAGCAACGCAGCTTCGACGCAATCCTCGCCTGAGAGTCCGCCACCTATGACCA
>QNCB01000086.1 GCA_003644335.1 Planctomycetota bacterium
GCCCACGGAAAGGAAGTCTTTCCCAAAAGATCCTGGCCTGGTTGTCATAAGATACTCGAAAACCAGAGTGGAGTTTGCATTTCGCAATGAAAAGTTAATACACCTTACGATGCGGATGTTAAAATGAGCTTCTCAAACGAATGCATCTTAAATTATGTCTGCTACGCGAACCAGCCCGGTGCCGCGGTTGTTTTGCGATATAGTACTAAGTACTAAGAACATTTTTTTTTGATTGCTTTCAAAGCAAGGGTAACGTATATGAAAAAAATGAATATGAAGAATATACATCATTATACACAGGGGAATCCGGCGCCGTATATCCTGCCCCATTTTTGGCACCGAATTAGTTGACGTCTACAAGATAATTATCCAAAGGGTGCCAGACATGATCCGAAAAACACTACATCTATTCATCGGGCAGGTTCGGAGATTGATATGCGGGTAACGATGGTGTTGTGCAATCTGGGTGTGGGCGGGGCGGAGACTACCGCTCTGGGCTTGGCGGCGTCGTTGCAGCAACACGGCGTGGAGGTCTCAGCTATCGCCCTGCGCAGCGAGGGGAAAATCGCCCCAGCCTATCGACAGGCTGGGGTGGAGCTGTTGTCAGGCTTGCAAAAACATAGGCTCGACGCCCTGGCCCTGCCTCGGCTGGTGCGACAACTTAAGCGAACCAAGCCTGACGCGATGATCGTTATCGACGCGTTCCGCAACTCGATGTTCTTTGGCCTGGTCGGTGCGAAACTCAGCGGGCTTGGGTTGCGTACGATTCTGTGGAGCAACTCCACCCCGACGGGCCAACTGGGCGACTTCACGCCCAGGTTGCGGCGGTACATTCGCCTGGGCCTGCTCGACGAGATCGTCCTGACAAGCCTACGACAAATGGAGCAGTTCACCAGCAGGGGCATCTCAGCCGATCGCATCAGCCTGATCCATAACGGCGTGGATATCGAGCGGTTCGCCCTGGCCAAGCCCGGCGAAAATTCCCTGCCCCAAGCCATAGCTGACAGGCCCGTGGTGGTGCAGGTCGCCAATGTCGTGCCGGACAAAGATTTCGATGCGCTGCTCCAGGCTTGTGTTATTCTCGCGGGCCAATCAGCCAGGCCGCCTTGCGTGTTGCTGGTTGGCCGAGGCACGGACAGCTTGGAGATGCGAAGTAAAATCGATCAGCTAGGCCTGGGCGAGGTCGTCTTCCCGCTGGGCGCCCGCGACGACGTGCCGGAGATATTGGCTCGGGCGGACTTGCTTGTGCTCAGCACGCGGTCGGAAGTTTTCAATGTCTCGGTGCTCGAAGCCATGGCTTCGGGCCTGGCGGTGGTAGCCAGCGATATCCCCGCGTTCGACGAGATGTTCGCTGACGACCAGCAAGGCCTGAAGGTTCCCCCCGGCGACGCCCAGGCCCTGGCCAATGGCATAGGGCGGTTGCTGAGGGAGCCGGGTTTGCGGGCCAGGCTGGCTTCTGCGGGACAAAAGCACGTGCAACAATTCAGCCAGGCTGCGATGACGCAAAAGTTCGCCAAGTTGCTGAAGCATTGACCGATTTTATCATCCCCGCGAAAAAAACAGCAAAATTTACCGCGAAAGAACGCATAGAACACAAAGAGAAAAATAATTAGAAAAGAAAAAAACAGAAACAGCAAATGTTATCCCGTCAAAAAACTGGATTCCCGTTCCCCGATCGGGTCGAGGACAAGCTTCGCGGGAATGACAAAAAAAGAAAAGCAAAAAAACATGGGCGAGACGCCTGTGCCACGGAAAAACCACAGCCGGGGGCGGCTGTGCCACATGCTGCGCTGGAATGTTGCAGCCCTCGGCGGTAAACTATTTTGCTGATGACCGCCTGCGGAAAAATTCGACAGCCCAGCGACGCGATAATCGCAATCACGCACCGGTGCAACGCCAAGTGCGTCATGTGCAATATCTGGCAGAGCAAAGCCCGGGATGCTATCACCCCAGCCTGCCTCGACAAGCTGCCAGCCTCGCTGCGGACGGTCAATATCACCGGCGGCGAGCCATTCCTTCGCGACGACCTGGCGGGGTTCGTCCGCCAAGTTCGCCAGCGATGTCCGCGAGCACAAATCACCATCTCGACCAATGGCTATCTCGTCGACCGAACCGTCGAGATGATGGACGAGATTCGCAAAATCGACCCGACCGTTCGCCTGGCGGTGAGCATCGACGGGCTGCGGGAAACGCACGACGAAATCCGCGGGGAGGCTGGGTTTTTCGACCACGCGACGGAGTTGCTGCGACGATTGGCTGATGCTGGTTTTGAAGGCCTGAGGCTGAGCATGACGGTCTCCGCTCGGAATGTCAGCCAACTCCCGGAGATAGCCAATCTGGCCGAGTCGCTCGGGCTGGAACTTGGTATCGTCGCCGCCCACGGCGCCGAGACGCACCTGGGCGTCTCAGCGGGAATCGCGGGCGAGATGCCGCAAAACACGACCGAAATTTTTGGCCAAGTTATAGAGAAGCTCCTGCGGTCGTGGACGCCTAAGCTCTGGCTCCGCGCGCACTTCACCGCCCGCACGCGCGAGTATCTCCTCGGCAGGCCAAAGAGGTTTCGTTGTTCCGCGGGGCGCGGGTTTTTCTTCATCCAGGCCGACGGCGAGGTCTACAACTGCTCGGTGTTGGGGACGATTATGGGCAACATTATTGCCGACGATTGGCAGAAGATTTGGACAGGCCAAGCCGGGCGCGACGCACGAAGCCGGGCCCGGGCGTGCACGCAGTCTTGCTGGATGATATGCACCGTGCGAGACCTGTACCGTCGAGACGCCATCGGAGTAGCAGGCTGGATATTATGGCACAAACTCCTGGCTCACCTGCAGCCGGGGAAAGCCATGCTGAAAATATGAGAGTTCTGCAGATAGAAAAATTTATCGATAGCAGCGGCGCCATCGCCGGCGGCGTGGGGCGATACGTCCGCACCTTGACCGAGCTGTTAAAATCGCAAGGCCACTCCGTGCTGAACTTCGGCTGCGCTGGCCGGGCCGGCCCAGCTGGGATGCCAAAATATTTCGACTTCACCGCTACGCGAAATCCGCTAGCCCTGCTGAAACTAATCCACAACCGCCAGGCAGCAGCCTGTCTGGACAAGTTCCTCCAAGCCAACCCCGTCGACGTCGCACACGTCCACAATATCTACCACCACCTGACGCCATCGATTTTCCCCGTGCTCGCCCGCCATGGCGTGGGCGTGGTGATGACGGTGCACGACTACCGACTAGCCTGCCCGACGAAGTTCTTCCTCCGCCGATCGGGCGTCTGCACTCGCTGCCTGGGCAACAAATTTTGGCACGCGGCAAGTCCACGATGCGCCGGAGCTGGCGGGGTCGCATTGGCTGTGGAGAGCTGGTGCAATTCGCTACTTGGCAGGTATGGCCGATTCGTCGACACCTTCCTCTGTCCGACCGAATACATGTGCGATGTGCTGCGACGCACGGGCCTGGCCCGGGAGCAGATATCACTGCTGCCAAACCCTGTGGAGTTCCCGCGGGAATCTCCGCAGGAGGTGTCAGCTGGGGGCTATGTGCTTTTTGCCGGGCGAGTTTCGCCGGAGAAATCGCCGGAGATGATGATAGAAATCGCCCGCCGACTGCCCCAAGCGCGGATAATAATCGCGGGCGACGGCCCAGTCTGGCCACAGCTTCGCGAGCAACTCGACAAGTCGCCGCTGGACAACGTTACGCTTCCTGGTCATGTTGGGTCCGCGGAAATGGCTTTGCTTTACGCCGGGGCATCGGCGGTGGTGATAACCAGCCGATGGATGGAGAACAGCCCCGCGGTCATGCTTGAAGCCTTGGCCCAGGCCAGGCCCATCATCGCGCCGAGCCATCCGCCGCTGCGAGAATGGATAACCGACGGCGTAACAGGCAGGCTGTTCCCCCCGGGCGACGCGGAGCAACTAGCCCGGGTGGTGGGCGAACTTTTGGACGACGCAACCCAGGCCCGGCGACTTGGACAGGCTGGTCGCGAGCTGGTATTAGCCCGACACGACAGCGACAAAATTCTCCAAGCCATCGAGCGATTTTACGAAAGGGCGACCCAGCGATGCGCATTGCGATGATAGGTTCCCGAGGCATCCCCGCCCGTGTTGGCGGGGTCGAGCATGTGGTGCAGGACCTCACAGGTCAGCTGACCAGGCGGGGACACGAGGTGCTGGTCTACGGCAGGGCGAGTTACCTTCGCGGAGCTGGCGCGGCGGCGGCTGGTCGATGCGTGGTAACCGCTGGGTTTGACGGCAAGCATCTCGACGCTTTCACGCACACAGCTTCTGCGGTGTGGGATGTCCTCCGCCGGGACGTGGATGTTGTGCATATTCACTCGCCGGGGCCCGCTTTGTGGAGTTGGCTGCCCGCCCTGGCTGGGTTGCCCGTGGTGTTTACGGTACACGCTCCGGACTGGCTCCGGGCCAAGTGGTCGCTGCCAGCCCGGATTGCTATCTCCGGCGGGCTGGCCGTCGGCATGAAATCGGCGCGGGTGGTAACAGCGGTTTCGCAAAACCTGGCCAGCGATTTGTCCCGCGATTTTAACAGGCCCGTGCGATGCGTGCCAAACGGCGTTGGCCAGGCCGAGCCTGTCGAGCCAAACATTATCCGTCGGTGGGGTCTCCAAGCCAATGGTTACGCGCTTCATGTCGGGCGCATCGTGCCGGAAAAACGGCTTCACATTTTGCTCCAAGCCTGGGCTGAGGCAGCCTTGCCTATCCCGCTGGTTATCGCAGCGGAAGATTCGCATCAAGCCTACGCCCGCCGATGTCGTAACCTGGCTTCGCGCGGGGTCATGTTCCTAGGCCCGCAGTCAGGCCTTGCCCTGGCGGAGCTGTACTCCAACGCTATGATGGTCGCCCAGCCCAGCTTGCTGGAAGGAGCCAGCCTGGTTTTGCTGGAAGCCGCTGCCTATCGGCGGTGCGTGGTGTTGGCTGACATTCCCGCCAACCGCGAGATTTTGGGCGATGCGGGGGTTTATTTTTCGCCCAGCCCCGGCGAGGATATTTCTGAATTGTCCCGCCAACTTGGCCGATGTTACAACGACGAAACCTTGCGAAAGGACACCGGCAACTGCGCGCAAAAACGAGTGGCCAAAAGTTTTGCCCCGGCGAATATCGCAAGCCTTATGGAAAAAGCCTATAATGATGCGATAGATGGGACGTGCTAGGTGAAAGCTGATTTTGCTACCACAATCGACGCAGCTGATTTGTTGGCGGAGCTTGACGCTGCCGGAGCTGAGGCTGTGGCTCCGGCTGGGGGGTGGTGGTACGGGTTTGTCAAGCGGGCGTGCGACGTGGTGTTTTCCGCAGCCTTGCTGGCGGTGCTCTCGCCGGCGATGTTGCTGGTCGCTCTGACGATAAAGCTGACCTCTCGCGGGCCTGTGTTGTTCAGTCAAAGCAGGGCTGGGCTAGGCGGGCAGAGTTTTACGATGTACAAGTTTCGCACGATGAGGCCTGGCGCGGAGGAAGACCGGGTCTTCTTCAGCCATCTGAACTACCATGGGGGGCCTGTGTTCAAAATCGTCGACGACCCCAGGCTGATATGGATCGGCAGGTTTCTGCGACAAAGCAGCATCGACGAGTTGCCGCAACTTTTCAACGTGTTAGCTGGGCAGATGTCGATCGTCGGGCCCAGGCCTCTTTGGCAGCCCGAAGCCGCCAAGGCCAAGGGCGCCGCGAAACTCCGCACCTGCGTAAAGCCAGGCCTGACATGTCTGTGGCAGATATCAGGCCGGAGCGAACTGAGCTACGAACAATGGGTGCTGCTGGACCTGTACTACATCCGCAATCGCAACCTGCTGCTCGACCTGATGATTATCGTGCACACCATACCAGCGGTTCTGTCAGGCCACGGCGCGTACTGACGGGCTGGACAATTTCGGATTTTGGATTTCGCGGCACAGCGATAAAACGTTGGATTAAGCCCAGCCAGGGCTTTTCCCGTAGCGTGGGCGTCTCGCCCATGTGTGGCTTGGGCATCTTGCCCATGCTTTTTTCTGTTTTTTTTCTTTGTCATTCCCGCGCAGGCGGAAATCCATGTTTTTAGCTCCGTAGGAGCGGAATCTTTGTAGAAAAAAGGACAACCACGAATCTTCAGCTCCTACGGAGCTGTATATCCATCCCACCTACGGATTATGAAATGGTCTGGGGGTTATGGCAAGGCTGCGTCTACGAC
>QNCB01000087.1 GCA_003644335.1 Planctomycetota bacterium
AAAAGATTACAAAACAAATACGCCAAAGCTCTCTGTCCAGATAAGACCTGGAAAACAAGGGTTTTCGACGCTGTAAAGATTTGTGTAATTCTTTACTAATCAACTAGTTAACCAATCAACCAGCTACTCAAACCGGTCGGTTTGAATTTTTTACGATAATTCGTGTTTATTAGTGTTCATTCGTGGTTCTTTTCTGTGAGCGGTTATGGTATTTTTTTATTCGAAATTCGTCATTGATTCGTCATTCTGGCTTCGTCATCCGTCATTCGCCTTGACTGGCACTTGGTAGACCTGCCAATGCTGTCCCCACGCCTTGGACGTTACGGGCCTGAGTTGGTGGAGGTTTTCCCGTCCTGGCCTGGCTGGCAGCAGAATGTACCACTCCGGGACGCCCCGGAATTTCCGCAACTTCCTCAGCCCGGCAACACCATTTACGATGCTGGATTCGTCTATAGGCTCGCCCAGCCAGCGGTATTGTGCAAGTACCTGCCCCGCCCATTTCGGCAGCAGTTGCGGGGCGAGGTAGTAAAACGGTCGCACATCGTCGCTGCAGACATAAATACTCCGCCGGGCCAGCATTCGGAACTGGCTGCTGTCGGTCAGGAAAACCGTTCGCGGGTCGGTATTGCCCCTGGCCCAGCTGGCTAGGGCTTTCAGCTCGGCCCCTTTGCGTTTTCGCTCAGCCAATTCCTGCACGCGCGCGGGCTTGTGGGCCTCGTCCATCGTTACGCTCGCAGCGGAGTATAACCAATGTCGCAGCGGCCTGAGGTTGTTCGAGGGTAACATCCAGGCGACCATCATCGCTGCGCAGAACCAACGCAAATACCCCCGGTTGTGTTGTACCATGCGAAATATATGCGTCAGAGCCTGGGCGAAAAGGACATACAACGGCAGCATCATCCAGGCCAATGCCTGTGGGAAATCTATTATCCACGGCGGCTTGTGCAGCATGGCTCCGACGAGTTGGCTGGCTCCGCTCAACCCCATGGCTACCAGCAGGGCCAGGGCAACCATCCACAGCCAGACACCCACGTCCTTGGCGGCGAAGCGATGGAACTGCCAGAGCACCACCGCTGAGAGTAAAAGCAAGGCTGCGGCGTAAAGTCCCCCCGGCAGCAGGTTGCGGAATATCCCTGGATACAGCACCTCCTGTCCGCTTATGTGCAGCGCGCCGATAACTCCGCTGGCTGAAACCTCGCCGTCAAAGCCCGCTGCTATGCTCCCTCGGAGCGAGAAGAAGTACAAGAGGTATGGCAAGGCTCCTGCGATGAAGCACCCCGCTCCGCCCAGGCTGGCCAGGATTGCCCGCGGACGAAACGCGTTTCGTATCGCGTGCGTCAGCAGCATTATTATCGCCAGGTTCCCCGCTGAGACCAGGTCGATATTCGCACACAGGCCCAGCGTTGCGAAAGTCAGGAGTACTTGCTTGTGGCCCGTGAAATGGACATACGCCCAGAGCACCAACGGCGAGATTGCTATCACCAACCCCTGTGGCGTAACCGACCCCAGCGACCCGACACCCCAGAACCAGCCGGAGAAAGTATGGGTGATAGTCAGGCTGAGTACTGTTACGAAAACCGCGATGGAACTGCTGCGACACTGCCGCCAAAGCAATGCGTACATGCCGCAGAGATAGAGCAAAACCATAGGCCCCAGCAGCAGGCGAAACGGCAGAGCCAGGTCGCGGTAGCCCGTGGGTATTAGCACTGTATCCATCAGGGCCAGGAACACAGGGCTGGGTAGCTTGGCGAGCTTGCCGTCTGCGTTGACCTCGCCGTAGACCGTGTCATACGGCATGAGATCGCCCTGGTGTTGCTTGGCTGCGGCACAGGCCAGGCTCGCCTGCTCGCCGCTGAGGCGATCGTCGTGCCACGACAAAAACGCCAGAAACCCGGCCACGGCCAGGAAAATCGCAATCGCCCAAAAATGTCTCGCAGAGGGTATAGGCCTCATGTTTTATCTCTCGCCCATCATCTTTCACTTTTTCAGTCGAACATTGCGTCTATAAAGGACTCGGGGTCGAAGTGTTCTACATCTTGGTATGTTTCGCCCAGGCCTACGAATTTCACTGGGATATTGACCTCGTTTCGGATAGCTACGACGATGCCACCCTTGGCTGTGCCGTCGAGCTTGGCCAGGAAAATACCGCTTACATCTATGGCAGCCTGGAACGCCCGGGCTTGGCTGATGGCGTTTTGCCCCGTTGTGGCGTCGAGCACCAGCAGTACCTCGTGGGGCGCGCCGGGAACTTTGCGAGCTACCACGTCGCGGATTTTCGTAAGCTCTCGCATCAGATTTTCCTGCGTGTGAAGTCGGCCTGCCGTGTCCACCAACAGCACGTCCGCTCCGCGGGCGGCTGCGGCGTCGCAGGCGTCGAAGACGACCGAGGCCGGGTCCTTCCCGCTGCCTCGGACGATATCACAGCCTATTCTCTCAGCCCATATCGTCAGCTGTTCCACCGCTGCGGCCCGGAAAGTGTCAGCTGCAGCCAGGACAACCTTCTTGCCCTCCTGCTTGAACTGATAGGCCAACTTGGCAATGGAGGTGGTTTTTCCCGCTCCGTTTACCCCCGCTACGAGGATCACCGTCGGGCTTATCTCGGCGAAGTGCACGCCGCGGTCAGACTCGGGCCAATATTTTTTCAGCTCGGTCTTGAGGAAATCCAGCACGTCATCGCCTTTTGCGATCCTGCCATCCCGCTTGGCTGTGTGGAGGTCGTCGCATATTTGCCGCGTCGCCCCCAGGCCTATGTCCGCCTGAATGAGCATAGCCTCGAGTTCGTCCATCAGCTCGGCATCGAGAGCCTTGCCCACAAGCAGCGATCGTAGCCCACCCACGAACACCTGCTTGGTTCGGCCTAGTCCCTTGGCCAATTTTTTTACCGCTTTGCGAAACAACGCCATGGTATAACCTTCCGTCAAAAAAAACTGAAAAACTCCCAGGCCCAATAGACTGACATGATAACACAGCCTAAAGCAAATACGAAATATGAAAACAGCAAATCCGAAATCCGAATATCGAAATTCTAAACAAAAACACAGCCATCCCATGGACGGCGGAAATTCGGTTGTTAATCACATTTTAACCAATAAACATACAGGGCTGCGGTTGGGTCGTCAGAATGTCAACCCGCATTTTTTTTAGCTCCGTAGGAGTAAACTTTCACACTTTTTTTATAGCATTTACCTCTGTTAAACAAGGAGTTATGCATAACAAGGAGTTATGCATATTTCATAATTAAATATTCAAACCGACCGGTTTGAGTAGCTGGTTGACTGGTTGATTGGTTGACTGGTTGATTGGTTGATTGGTTGATTGGTTGACTGGTTGAAAACAAAAACGGCAAACTACGGCACCCAGCTATGCCCCCCCCCGGTGTCATTCCCGCTCCCCGATCGGGTCGAGGACAAGCTTCGCGGGAATGACACAAAAAGAAAAGAAAAAGAAAAAACATGAGCAAGATGCCCATGCCACGAAAGAACCAAGCCTCCATTCTCGCCATTCGTTTTTTACTGTTTTCGCTTTTACTGACAACTGACAACTGATTACTTTTTCAAAAAATCTGTGCAATCTGTTTTTCAGTCCGTGAAATCCATGGATTCTTGATAGTGATTAGCGAGTGTGGAATCGAGGGGCCTGGTTATGGTTATCTGCGGGGCGCAGGCCATGGATTTCCAGTTGGCGCAGCGGGCTTTCGGGTTGGCAGGTTTGGCTTGACAGATAAATAGCTTCGATAACCGCGTGCGTCATGAGGTTTTCCATAGCTGAGCATTGGCACGAATCCGCCTCGCTGGCTACGGCGTCGATAAAACTTTCGACCTGCCGGGCAGCGATGTCCTGGGCTCGCACCTCAGGCTGAATGTGATCCAGCACGTCGCCGTTGGGGTTTCGCAAAGTGCACGACTCGCCCGAAGCTACCAGCGAGCCGTCCTGGCCTCGCAGCGCGAGCATTTCGCTGACAGGCCCGGATATCCGCGAGACCGAAACCGTAGCGATCGCGTCGTATTTATAGCGGAGCAAAGCCGAGGCTGTATCGTCCGTGTCGTGAGGCCCACATGCCCGACCCGTCTCGGCCAGGGCGTCGCCGGAAGGTTCGGCGCGGGTGCTCAGGCCATAGACTTCTTCCGGCAGGCCCAGCATCCAGACCAACAAATCGATGGGGTGATAGCCCAGCTCCAGCAAGGCTCCGCCGCCTGCGGAGTGCGCATCAGCCCGCCAACCCAGCTCGCTGCCCCAGTTGAAAAAATATTCCGCTCGGCCTAGGAAAGTTTGCCCCAGCCTGGCTCGCAGTTCGTGCGCCCGCTGATACGTCTCGACAAATCGCCGTTGGGTTCCCACCGCCAATTTCAGCCCGGCATCGGCGAACCGCCGAACCATGGAAGCAGCCTCGCCAAGGTTCCGCCCGAGCGGTGCGTCCTTCCAGACATGAATGCCCAGCGACGCGCAGGTCTCCATTATCTCGACCGCCGCCATCGGAGGCGTAGCCAGGAAAACCGCCGCGGGCCTGGTGCCCATGAGCAACTGACGATTGTCCGTATAATGTGGTGCATCGATATCACGACCAAGGAGCTGGGCCCGCTGAGCGTCGCGGTCAGCTATGCCCACGACGCGCACGGCGGGGCAACGGGCCAGGGCGCCGAGCATGTGTCCCGCCAGAGGCCCGAGACCTATCATGGCTACGGGTATTTTTTCGCCCGACGGCGAACCGGTTGTCTCGTTGTCCTTCATAACACTCCAGCTAAAAAATCGGCACTCCAGAGCCTAGGGTTAAACCCGAATTTTGTCAAGGCCAGGCGCGTAGCTGTCATTTTCATTGCTTATTTCGGTTCAGACGCTAGAGTATGCCTCTTATGAGTTTGCCAATTGTTTCCATCGTGGGCCGGCCTAACGTCGGCAAGAGTAGTCTGCTGAACTGCCTGGCTGGTCGGCGGATATCCATTGTCGACCCGACCCCCGGCGTAACGCGCGACCGCGTGAGTGTGACGATAGCTCTGGGCGAGGGCGACGACGCCCGCTACGTCGAGCTGATAGACACCGGCGGGATGGGCATCGAAGACGCCGACGACCTGACCGAAGATGTCGAAAGCCAAATCAGTTTTGGCATATCCGACGCGGCTGTGGTTATCTTCGTCGTCGACGCGCGCGAGGGTATCTGCGCCCTGGACCGCCATGTCGCGGAAAAACTCCGCCGACAAAACAAGCCCGTGATTCTCCTGGCCAATAAAATCGACACCCCCACCGTCCGCTCGGAACTAGGCGAGCTGAACCGCCTGGGCTTCGGCGAGCCTTTGGATATCAGTGCCAAGCACAATCGCAACATCAACGAGGTGCTAGCCAGGCTGGCGGACACCCTGGCCCATCTGCCGCCCGAGCCTTTGCGCGAGCCTGTGCTGAAGTTGGCTGTCGTGGGCAAGCGCAACGCGGGCAAGAGCACGCTGATAAACGCCCTGGCTGGTGAGCAGCGGGTGATAGTTTCCCAGACCCCCGGCACGACGCGCGACAGCGTGGATGTGATGATAGACCACGCGGGGCAAAAGCTCCTGCTGATAGACACCGCCGGGGTGAAACGAAAGAAGAAAATCGCATCCGACGTCGAATACTACAGCCAGCACCGGGCGCTGCGTTCGGTCCGCCGAGCTGATGTGGTCGCCCTGATGATCGACGCGTCCGAGCCTGTCTCCCAGATCGACAAGAACCTCGCGGGCATAATAGCGGACGAGTTCAAGCCCGTGGTTATCGTGGTAAACAAGTGGGATCTAGCCCGGGACACCAACGACCCGGAAGACTACGCCGATTATTTCGCCAAAACTTTCCCGTCGCTTTCCTACGCTCCCATCGTCATGGCCTCTGCTACCGAAGGGCTGAACTTGCGGGAAACCATAGGCCTGGGCGAGCAACTTTTCCGCCAGGCCCAGACCCGGGTAACCACGGGGCAGCTCAACACGGTAATCGAAGCCATCCTCGACAAACGCGGGCCAAGCCATCGTTCCGGCACGCGCAGGCCCAAGATATATTACGCCTCGCAGGTAGCTGTCGCCCCGCCGACGATAGTCTGTTTCGTCAACGATGTCCGCAGCTTCGACCGAAGCTATCAGCGGTTCCTGGTAAACCAGTTCCGCGAGTACCTCCCCTTCGAGGAAATCCC
>QNCB01000088.1 GCA_003644335.1 Planctomycetota bacterium
ATCTACCTGCTGAACGAGATGCTCTCTCGCCCGAGGGTGCGGGCGTCGCTTAGGCTGATGGCTGACGGCGACTTGGCTGACACCCACAGTGCGTGGGGTGGGCTGATTTTCTACCAGAACGGCCAGGCTGAAGCTACGCTGTACCCGCCGGACCCGCAGGCGGGGGCCAACGACCAGGCATATCAGCCTACGCGCAGGCTTGCTACCGACGGCATGGATTCGCTGTGCCGATTCACAGGCCATTTCGAAAAAATCCGCAACGCCGAGAGGGCCTGGCCAACCGCAACGGAACTAGCCCAGGCCAAAGCCCAGGATTTCTGTGGCCTAATCCTCACCAGACTAACCAAAAACACCTTCTGCGCACACTACTACAACCCAACCGGGGTGGTAGTCTCGATGGGCACATTCCGACTACGATAACCCGCAGGCTAAAATTTGTGGGTTGTCGCAGATATATCGCCTAATATTATGTTCGGCTGACGGACAAGGGAGAAAAAAATGAAATACCGTGTGTTAATTGATCCGGATGAAGACGGCATCTTTGTTGCAGAAGTGCCCTCACTGCCTGGCTGTATTTCTCAAGGGCAAACAAGAGAAGAGGCATTGAAAAATATCCAAGAAGCTATCTCGGTCTATCTGGAAAGCCTAAACGCCCACAACGAACCCGTTCCTCCGTCAATCCACGAAGAATTGGTAGAGGTGGTAATGTGAGCGTCTTGCCAAGAAGACCAGGCCGTCAAGTTGTAAAAATCTTGGAAAAATTATCAGAGAAACGGGGCTAACTGTTAGAGAGTTTTCCAGGTTTGTAAAGTGATTTTCGATTCCTTCAAAAAATCTGTGAAATCTTTTTTTAATCCGTGAAATCCGTGGACTGCTTTTGCCTATTGCCTACTGTGTTTGAGTAAAAAGTCTTCTCCCAGGTGGCAGCGGATGTGGCTCCATGGCAGGGGCTGGTCGGCGGGTAGTTTGCGGTGGACAATCGCGTCGAAGTCTATGTCCGCAGCTTCTATCGCCTGCTGCCAGATTTCCCAGTTCCAATGTTCGCTCCACGAGTCCATGCGGGCGCCGCTCTGCCAGGCCCTCAGGATAACCTGTCCAACCTCACGCCCGCCACGACAGAGCATCGCTTCGAGCAGCGATTGTTCGATGCGGTGGAACTTCACATTTATCGGCGACCGCCGGGCCAGGTCTATCAGCCTGCTGCGAACCTCGAAGAAATACTCCGCCCGTCGCATCGGCTCCCATTGCATTGGCGTGTGCGGTTTTGGCACGAACCAGGAGACGCTGGCGGTGATGGCTCCGCGATGGCCATCCACATCCCGGCGGGTGTTACTGAGCCTGCGGCAGAGCCAATATATCTGGTCGATGTCCTCGAGGGTCTCGCCGGGCAGCCCGGCCATGAAGTAAACCTTTACGCTTTTGTAGCCCGCCTGCCAGGCTGCCCGCACGCCGGCAAGCATGTCCGCCTCGGTAATATCCTTGCCGATGGAGGCTCGCAGTTCGTCCGTCCCAGCCTCAGCTGCGATGGTCAGCCCGCCCTTGCGGACCGCAGCGGTGAGCTTGGGCAGCACTCGCAGTTGGCTGTCCACTCGCAGCGATGGCAGGGATATCGAAACCTTTTGCCCAGTGAACTCGGCGTTGAGACGCTCAATGAGTTCCTCCAGCTGCGGGTAGTCGCTCGTGGATAAACTCAGCAGGGAAATTTCGTTGTACCCCGTAGCTTTCAGCCCAGCCCGGGCAGCGGATATTATATCCTCGACCCCGCGCCGGCGGACGGGCAGCCTGGTGTGGCCTGCCTGGCAGAACTTGCAGAGGTTCGGACAG
This sequence comes from Planctomycetota bacterium, assembly GCA_003644335.1. Next base: position 1,825 of record QNCB01000088.1, read on the forward strand.
CCTCTCATAACCTCGATGACGACCCGCTCGTGCACAGCCTCAGCCAGGGGAACCAAAGGCTTGGTCAGGGCGGCGGGCGATGCGTGGGACAAATCCGCTACCGCGGCCCGGGGAATCTCGACTGGCATGTCCGAGCTAGTTGGCGCCACGGCGCCCAGGCCTGGTTTTATGGGCTTGTAGAACTTCGGCACGTAGGCAGAGGGAACCTCGCGGGCGATTCTCGCCAGCCCGTCCGCTCGCGAAAAAGCGTCCCCCGGCGATGCTTGCTTCAGTTGGCCTATGAGTTTCGCCAAGGCTGGGAGGGTCTCCTCGCCGTCGCCTGGCAGGAACACGTCGAAGAAGTTTGCCAACGGCTCGGGCGAGTCAGCCAGGGCGTCGCCGCCTACTATTATAGGGTCTCCCTCGCCCCGCTCGCAGGCCAGGATGGGCACGCCAGCCAGGGACAGCATGGTCAGCACGTTGGTAACGCACAGCTCGTAGGTCAGCGAGAATCCGACGATATCGAAGCTGGATATCGCGCAGCGACTTTCCCAGCCAAACAGCGGCACGGCCTGGTCTCGCATGACCGCTTCGGCGTCGGGGAGCGGACAATAGACGCGGTCGCAGGCGACGCCAGGCAGGTCGTTGAGCGTATGGTACAGCATCTGATGGCCGAGGTGGCTGATGCCGATCGTGTAGGCGTCGGGAAAAGCCAGAGCAACCGTAACCCGCGCAGCAGCTACGTCCCCCTGGCGGGCGTTGGTCTCCAGCCCAATGTATTGACTAGGCTGACGCACCCGAGGCAGGAGTTTTTGGCTAACAATGGGTGCGATGTTTTTTATTTTGGTAGTAATCAGTAATCAGCTTTCAGTTATCAGTAACAGCAAAACAGCAGAACACGAATGACACGCGGGAGGCATCAGGTATTTGGGCCTTGGCTCTTCAATGGGTATTGGTTATTTGGGCCTTGGTCATTTTTTCGTCATTTGTCATTCGCTTTTTGCCTGGTTGATTCGATCGACCAGGCTTGGGAGTATTTCGAACAGGTCGCCAACTATGCCGAAGTCGGCGACGTTGAAAATTTGCGCCTCGGGGTCGGTGTTGACTGCTATTATCGTTTCGGAGGTTTGCATGCCGGCGAGGTGTTGGATGGCTCCGGATATGCCCAGGGCGATGTACAACTTTGGGCTTACCGTTTTACCGGACAGGCCCACCTGGTGCGAATAGCCCAGCCAACCCCGGTCGATCGCGTCCCGGCTGGCTCCCATCGCAGCGTCCAGAGATTCGCAAAGAGGCCTGGCCAGGGCGACATTGTCAGCCTTCTTTATACCCCTGCCAACGGCAACGACCACATCGGCATCGCCCAGGCTATGGGGGGAATCGTCCGGCACGAAACCCACCCGGCGAACTCGGCTGGCGAGACACTCCGGCGGCGGGGCGAGGCGAATTATCTCGCCAACCCTGCCATCAGATCGGCTTGCGGGCTTGGTGGAGCGAGGGCGAACCGTCGCCATCTGAGGCCGATGGGCTGGGGTTTTTATCGTCGCCAATATATTGCCCCCAATGGCGGGCCTGGTCTGTAGCAGATTGCCCGTGTCGGCTTCGATGTCCAGCACGGTGCAGTCGGCGGTGAGTCCAGCATTGGCGCGGATAGCGACGAACGGCATGAGCGTTCTGCCCGTGGAGGTCGCCCCGGCGATTATAATCTCAGGCCTATATTCGTCAATGATCCGGAGCATGCAGGCTGAGTAAGGCTCGGGCAGAAAATGCGTCAGCTCGGGAGCCTCCACAGCGATAACCCGGTCGGCACCGCAGCTGATGAGTTTCTGCAGGTCAGCTTCGTCCAGGCTATTGCCCATTATCAGAGCGGTCAAAGCCGTGCCGCGTTTCTTGGCTAACTCCTTGCCGCGGGTCAGAAGCTCGTAGCTGATGCGTTGAATTTCCCCGTTGGCCTGCTCGGCAAGAATCCACACGCCAGAGTGTTTTTGCTCTGTGCCGGTCATTATATAAGTTCCTTCGCTTGCAAAAAGGCCACCAGTTTGTCGATGGCCTGGCCTGCGCTTGCCTCGTCCGTAGCGATAACTTTTTCGCACTGGCGGGTAACTTGCGGGCGGAAGATTTTGACCACTCGCGTCGGCGAGCCAGCCAGGCCTAGCTTGTCCGCGTCAGCTTGGATATCGCCAGCCTTCCAGACGGGGATGTCCAGGCCTCTTGCCCGCTGCTTGCCCCGAAGCGTCGGCAGGCGAGGCGAGGCAACTTCCTTGACCACCGTCAGCACGGCTGGGAGATCGACCTCGATAATTTCGTGTCCGTTTTCCACCAGCCTATGTAGCGTGCACGATTTTTCGTCGACCCGTTCGACCTTGCCAATGTAGCTTGCAACGGGCAGGTCGAGGAACGACGCTATCCCAGGGCCGACCTGTCCGGTGTCGCCGTCGGTAGCTCGCTCGCCGCAGATGACAATGTCGAATTCGCCCAGCTGCTCTATCGACTTGGCAAGGACGTAGCTGGTAGACCAGGTGTCCGCGCCGGCGAATGCTTTGTCCGACAGCAGCACCGCCGAGTCACACCCCATGGATATCGCCTCGCGCAGGGCCTTGGCCGCCTTGGCCGGGCCCATGGATATCGCGACGACCTCGCCGCCATGGGCGTCTCGAAGTTGGATTGCAACCTCGATAGCGTAGAGGTCCAGCGGGTTGACGATAGCTTCAACGCCATCGCGCACCATCGTGCCGGTGTCGGGATCCATCTTAACCGCATTGGTCTCCGGCACTTGTTTTATAGGAACAATAATCCGCATAAAATTCTCCGCCAAGCCCGTCCCGGCTGGCCAGCCAATAATAACGCCCCCGCCCGGATATGTCGAGAGGCCAGTTGATTGGTGGGCTGGTATGTTCAACCCCGGAGGTAAGAAACAAAAAACACATCGCCCAGCCCAGCCAAGTTTCGCACAGACAAATTGTTACACTCCACCCCAAAAAAATGTCGCACACGGGAGCCAATTGCAAAACTATTCGGAAATGTAGCACAGTCGCCCTCGGCTTTGTTGAACTTGCTATATTTCCAGTGTTCTTTACACGACCTTCCCAGCCGAGAGCGGCTGGGCTACATTTTTGCAATTGGCTCACGGTTACAAATTTTCTTTGGGGGTAAATTTAGATGCGATTGCTCTGCGTGTCCAGCCTTATGAAGTTTCCATAAACGTCCCCGGCACCTTGACAATGTTGCTGTAAATAGTACAATTGTACTTATGAAGATCGTGGCAGACACCAACACATTTCTGGCAGTGGCTCTCAGCGAGCCAGAAAGGGCCTGGCTAATCGAGATTACAGACGGACACGATTTGGCGGCGCCGGCTGTGTTGCCTTACGAAATTGGCAATGCCCTTTCATCTCTTGTAAGGCGAAAGGTTGTTACATTGAAACAATTGCCTATCGCATGGGACGCCGCCGCAACCATACCCGTTGAACTTATGCCAGTTGATACGCGAGCGGCATTGCTTCTGGCTGGCCACTTCGGAATATATGCGTACGATGCATATTTTTTGCAGTGTGCTATTGAAACCAGAGCTCCCATGCTTACACTTGACCGGGGCATGAAACGTGTCGCAAAAGAGCTTGGCCTTACATTATTGGAGCAATCATGAAAGTTTACACATACTCTCAAGCCAGGCAGAACCTGTCCGAAGTGCTCAACCGTGCGAAAATCGAACCCGTCCTCATTCGAAGGCGAGGCGGGGATACATTTACCATCGTTCCGCAGAAAAAGCAGGCGTCTCCTTTTGACGTTCCGGGGATAAAGACGAAAGCCTCCACAGCTGACATCCTGGCATCCGTGAAGGAAAGCCGAAGCAAAACATCCCCGCAAAGACGATCTCGCTAGCTTAATGACCAGAAAGAAACGCAAGAAAACGCCCGCTCCGCAGAGCCAATTGCAAAACTATTCGGAAATGTAGCACAGTTGCCCTCGGCTTTGTTGAACTTGCTATATTCCCAGTGTTTTTTACACGACCTTCCCAGCCGAGAGCGGCTGGGCTACAGCTTTGCAATTGGCTCTGTATTATATTGAAACTGCTGTTGGGATTGGCAGGTGGACGGTAACTGTCGTGCCCTGGTGGTGGGTGCTGCGGATTTCGATATCGCCGCCATGCTCTCGGATAACGGTTGCAGCGTAGGCCAGGCCTATGCCTTTTCCGCCGATGTTTATCTCTTGTCCCAGTCGGCTTCGGAACTCTTTGGAGCAGTTGGCGAACTGCAGAAACTCCGCTCGGCGTGGGCTGTATCCCCAGAGCAAAACGTAA
>QNCB01000089.1 GCA_003644335.1 Planctomycetota bacterium
GATGCGCATCTTGATTCTGCCGTCCAGCGGCACGCGTTTCTCCGCCAGGTCCATGCCGGAGAGAATTTTGAACCTGTTAACCACAGGGCCTTGCATTTTTTTGGGGATATTGTCCCGCTCGATGCAGACGCCATCGATTCGATATCGAACGCGGACGCGGTTGACCATAGGCTCGATGTGAATATCGCTAGCCCGCATATTGACAGCCTCGGTGATGAGCATCCCCACGAGCCTGACGATGGGGGCGTCGCCCTCAGCCAACTCTTCCCCCTGGGCCATGAGGAGGTCTTCGTCTTCCTCGTCGCCGAAATCCCGCACCGTCTGGTCGACGGATATGCTCGTGCCGACGTTTTGGTCGATATAAGCCTGGATTTTGGACTTGGACACCAACACCGGCACAGGCTCTTCGTTCAGCATGAACCGGAGCATGTCTAGCGTCTCCAGGTCGAGCGGGTCGGTAATCGCGACCTTCAGCCGGCCTGCCTCATCCCTGCCCATCGGCAGGACCAGGTGCCGCTTGATTCGATCCTCCGGGAGTAGGCTAATCTCCGTCGCATTGACGATATTCCGCTCGATGTCGACATATTCCATGTCGTACTGCACCGCCAGGGCCTTGGTAACGTCCTCCTCGTCAGCCAGACCAAGCGCCTTCATAGCCTCGCCCAGCCTGACCCCCTCAGCCTCTGCATATTCCAACGCCTCATCAACGCCAGCCGGGGAGACCACCGCCCATTCCGTGAGTATCTCGCCGAGCCTTTTCCTTTTTTTCGGTGGCATATTTTCCTTCTTGTTGTAAAAAAGTTTTCAGTTTTCCCCAGCACTTATTTGCGTAAACCCAAAGTTGTCGTTCTTCCGCTCGACTTGATCATTTACCGAATGTAGCAAATAAGTGCTGGGTCAGTAATCAGTAGTAGCAACAGCAAAAACAACAACAAAAAAACAGCAACTACGAAAGACACGAAAACCGCGAAAGGTTTATATTGCTGACTCCTGACTCCTGAATCCTAACCACTTTCTCAGCTTCGCGTTCTTTCGCGTGTTTCGTAATTTAAAATATCTGTGCATATCCGCGGTTCTCTTGGCGATGAAAGGCTATCGGGATTTTATCGGACCCAGCCCTCGCGTACAAGATTTATTACTGACTTCTGACTTCTCTGGGCATCTTGCCCATGCAAAAACGTGATTGCAAACACCACAACCACGGCACCCGGCGTCTCGCCCATGTTTTTCTGTTCTTCTTTTTTTCTTTTTCTTTTTCGCTTTTACTGATAACTGATAACTGATAACTGCCCCCTGCCTTCTACTTCACAGATCCCAAGCCGTGGCGTTTGCGGATTTTTTGCACCTCAGCCAAGAGGTGTCGCTGAGACTTGAACGCCGCGGTCAGGTTGCCTGTGGTTATGCCCAGCCTATCCCCAGCCGAGCTTAGACGGCCCTCTTCCTCGTCAAGAATGTCTAACAAATAAGCAGCTATCTGCCAAAATCGCGGGTTTTTCCGGCCTATAGTCAGCCGGGCCAAACCCGCGCCAGGCCCTTTGGTCACAACACGCATACACTCTGCCACCGCAACGGGCAAAACTTCAGCGTCGCTTCCCCCATCGCTGTCTTCCCCTGCAGAGCGTCGCAACTTCAGAGCGATGTTCATACGAAGCCTGCGCATCGCCAGCGTGCGATTGGAATGTTGCGAGCGGGAATCGTTAGCTGTAGCCGAGATGCCGCTGGGACGATGCCGTAGCCGCACCGCGGAGGAAACCTTATTGCGATGCTGCCCGCCAGGCCCCGAAGCCTTGTATATGTGGACGTCGCACTGGGCGAGAAGTTCCTCGTCGCTCCCAGCCAAAATTTCCACCGCCGGTTTACACATATTAAAAGTTACCATGAACACAAAGCTCACCAGGAAGCACATGAAGAGCACGAAGTTTTTTTGTTTCATTCCTGCCAAGCTCCCCCCCGTGTCATTCCCGCGAAGGCGGGAATCCATGTTTTTTCTTTTTGTTCTTTTTGTTCTTCGTCATTCTAAATTCGTTATTGATTCGTCATTCGGGCTTCGTCATTCGTCATTTTCCGTCCAACCATGGCTACCCCGCAAACAGCCGCGGTCTAGACATGCCACCCGACATGTGTAGCGTGTACCCAAACTCTCACAGCCGAGGGCGACTGTGCTACATTTCACCACGAAGCGCACGAAGTTTGTTTGTTTCTAAAAACACTTCACGTCCTTTATGAACTTCATGGTAAAAATCACTTGGCTACTACTCCCTGCCGGTGAACACGCGGGTTTGGGAACGATATTTATTCGACTGCATACTGCCGTCGGGCTTGGCTGATCGCACGGTTAGATACCCATGCAACAGGCCTGTCTTGGGGTCGTACCATTGCGAAAGATTTTTAACGAACAAACCTTTAGGCTCGATAATCTCAGGCTGCTGGCCAACAAGTTGCCAATTCAATCCGTCCGGCGACCACAGCCTCCATATCGCAACCGGAGGCCAACGTTCGCTCAGCGTCATGCTCCAGCCATTTTTGCCCAGCTTGACCACGTGCGGAAAAATCATGCCCTTGCCAGCCAAGGCTGGAATAAGATTGATTATCTTGCCCTTGGCGTCGCGATAGAAAACCCAATTCTTGCCGTCGTTGGAGAAGAGAATATTGACCGCCCCCCAGCTGGAATAATGGCTGGTGAAAAACACGTACCTGTTTTCCAGCGGATTTTCGCGATTCAGCCCAGCGGGCTTGTCAGGCTGATAGAAAAAACCCCCGCCATCGGAGTGAACGTGCTTCTTGGCGTTGTCGCCGAACTCGTTCCAGATTTCGCCTTTGAGCCTGCCATGATATTTCCACGTGCCGCCCTTGCCGGTTTTGCTGGTTACCAAGGCTGGGTAAACTCGCCTGTCGACCGGCATGTAGTCTCGGCAAACATGAACGATACCCACGAATCCGTGGTCCGGATGCCAATCGATAAAGGGTCTCGTGATGCATCTCTTGGGGTAGGGCTTGCCGGTCTTCTTGTCCGGCAGGTCGTCAATCTGCGAATTGGCTACCACCACGCCGTCGGACTTGAAGTTGCCCAGCGACGTACCCGTCCACATCTCCAAGCCATCCGTCAGCTTGCCCCATGTGTTGACGAACGCGGCGTACTTGTCAGGCCCGGTGCGAACCATCGTCATATAGGCCCCCACGATCGTGCAGGTGTCCGGCGAGAAAGGCTTCTCCCAGTGCTTGGCTGCAACCGGACGAGGCGGGGCCAGCTCGTCGCCCAAAACCTTATCCGCCGCCAGGGCCAAGCCTGAGCCAACATATCCAAGCAACAAACTCGCTATCAGTATTCTAGTCATTTCAAATTACCTTTCCGCCGAAACGCTCAGCTTTTGTTGAACAGAGACTTGCCCAAACGCACATCGGCGACCGCCATGGGCTTGGCTGATGATTCTATTATATCCACAGCCAAACTGAAACCCTTTTCCACCCACCGATTGTCGACTCGCCTATTTGCCTATCATCAAGAGTCCACGGATTACACGGATCAAAAAAAGATTTAGTGAACCTTCGGTTTCGCAGATTTTCTTTTGGATTACACAGCCATCCCATAACACGATGGATTGACATTCCGAAGACCCAATAGCTGCCCCGTATGTTTGTTGGTTAAAATGCAATTAACAACCGAATTTCTGCTGTCTATGGGATAGCTGTGTTTTGATAAAAAAAATCCGTGTAGTCTTCTTCTAAAAATCCGTGTAATCCGTGGACTCCTATTCCCTACTTATTGAAAATCAGGCTGGTATGGTTTACTCTTTGTGGCATGTTAACTTTCGAGGCATATAGCGCCGGTGTGGCCCGGGCGGATGTGGATTTGTCCGGTGCGTACGTTTTCGCGCAGGATGGCATACCGGTTCGGGCGGATCTGGTCGCGCGGGGTAATCAAATCGACTGCATGAAAAATTCGCCAGGCCCGGCTGGGCTGGCGGTGATGTGGGACGTGGGGGAAAACGGCAAATATCTGCTGAGCACCACTCGCCTGCGCGACCGCAAAAAGCCTTACAATCTGAACCTGGAACTCGCCCGGGCCAGGATGATGAGGCTTTATCAAAAACGCGAAGACTGGAGCCTGTTCGACCGGGACGAAGCGAAAGAATGCAACGAAGAATTCGACAAAATTCGCAGGGTGTTTATCGAGGCTTTGCAGCTTGACGTAACGGACCCGCCCGGGGCGTCGCTGCTGGCGGACGAAGCACTCAACGAGGCGATGCTCTTCGGCGAGAAGATGGCCCTGCTCCAGGCCAGGCTGATTCTGCGCCGGCGGACGAGCGGGCGTCGCATACCGTTTGGCACGAGCGTAAGTATCGATGACGACGTCCAGGCCATGGAGAAACGTATCGTCGGGACGATGGATTTTTTGTCCGTGCCAACGCCATGGCGGCTGTGCGAGCCAAACGAGGGCAAGGCGAGCTTCGAGCAGATCGACAAATGGATGAACTTCGCAGCTCGACAGGGCCTGGCTGTCCATGCCGGGCCGCTGGTGAGCTTCGCGCCGGAAGAGCTGCCCGAGTGGGCGTTCCTGCGGCAGGGTGACGACTTCGCCGCACTGCGAACGATGATTGGAAATCAGATCGACAGGGTGGTTACACGATACGCCAAGCACGTCAGGCTGTGGAATGTCGCAGCCGGGCTGCACTGCGTGAATAGCTTTAACCTGAGCTTCGAGCAAATATCCGAACTGACGAGGCTGGTCTGCCGGCAGGTAAAAACCCTCGCCCCGCAAAGTCAGGTTTTGCTGGACATACCCCTGCCCTGGGGCGAATACTACGCTCGCAACCAGCGAACCGTCCCGCCATTGCTCTTTGCGGACATGGCTTACCAAAACGATATAAAGTTCGACGCCTTCGGGCTGCACCTCGAGATGGGCGTGGCGACAGACGGGTATTTCGTCCGCGATTTGCTGGAGATAGGCGCTCGACTCGACGAGTTTTCGCCCTACGGCAAGGCCATTCATATCACCGCCTGCCAAGTGCCCTCCAGCGACAAGCCCGACCCCCTGGCCAGCTGGGGCCTGGGCGAGGACGTAACCCGGGCGGGACGATGGCACCAACCCTGGTCGCCCAGGCTGCAAGCGGAATGGTTGCAGGCGATATATCGCCTGGCTATGGGTCGCGGAGCCGTCGAGAGCATCTGCTGGGGAAACCTGGGAGACCTCGGCGGACATTACCTGCCAAACGGAGGTCTGGTTGACGCTCGCGGCAAGGGGAAATTGGCCTATCGCGAACTGCGAGACCTCCGCTCGGGCAAGCGGAAACATAGCCACGGCCATCATCACAGCCATCACGACGCGGAGGAACAATAATGCCCAGGCCCGCTACCACGCTCGATACGAGTCTTACCCGGGCGAATCTGTTGGCGTTGGCTGTTTTGTGCGTCTTGGGTGCAGCGGGGTTGGCTTGGCAGATGTCAGGCCGAGCGTGGTTCGTCGAGAGCCCAGCGGTGGATCGGCCAAGGGTGCGACAGGCTCAGGAGAAAATAGACCCAAACACCGCCGGGGTCGCTTCGCTCCGCAGGCTGCCGGGCATTGGTGAAGTCCGGGCCAGAGACATCGTGCAGTATCGAGACGAGCATGGGCCTGGCGCGTTCAAGTCAGCCAACGACCTGAGGGAAATACCGGGCATCGGCAAGGGAACCCTCAGGAAAATCTCGCCATACCTGGCCCCGCCGGACACCTGGCGGGGCGACGGAAAAATACCCAAGGCTCAAATACCCAATGACCATTGAATGACGAATTCCGAAATCCGAATTAAGAATCAATTACGAATTTCGAATGGCAAAAAAATACCCAATGCCCCACCCCGTGTCATCCTCGCGCAGGCGGGGAACCATGTTTTTTCCGTTGCTGTTGCTGTTTTTGCTGTTGCTGTTTTTTCTGTTGTTGCTGTTTTTTCTGACTCCTGAATCCTGACTCCTGTTTTTTATTTTTCCAACGGCGTGTCGAGCATGGCTGGCGGGGCTTTGTGTTTTATTAGTTTTATTTTCTTCCATGCGCCGGACTCGAACCGCCAGGCCAGGACTACGCTA
>QNCB01000090.1 GCA_003644335.1 Planctomycetota bacterium
TACTGCCTCCATCCCATCGCAAGCTGTCGCCACGCAATAGCCCCACTCCAGCAGTCCCTGGCCAAGTTGGGCGAGCGATTCCCCGTCGTCGTCTGCGATTAGAAACTGAGGCGGGCTATGCTTGACCCGGGCCGCATTGCCGCTACGGGGTGGCTTGTCCCTGCTTTGTGGAGCAATGAGGTTTTGAAGCCAATAGCTGCAACCCCATATGGTCGCACTACTTACATCCCGATGGCAAGAATTGTTACACATTTTACGCCCCCTTAGCAGATTAAAAATACATTCCGCCATAGTTCTTATCGGATTCGGGTTGTATATAATTTAATGATTTTCTTAAATTTATGATATTTATTGTTTTTCAGGTTTTATTCAGTGGTTTGTCAATGGGGCGGAAATCCAGGGACTTGCCTGTTCCTTACTTGCCAAATCCGAGTCCACTAAAAACCCTGTACTTAAAAATCCGCGTAATCAGTGGACTCCTACTTGCCTATCTGCCTATTCCCTATTTCCCTATTTGCCTATTTGCCCACTTGCTGTAAAATGTGGAATATGACAAACACGCCAGTCCGAATTTTGGTGGCAACTTTCACAGTCATGTTGTTGTGGGTATCGCTCCAGGGTATCGCGGGTGAGACTAACCCTGCAAGCAAGCCAACGAATCTGGGCTATTGGCTAGGCCAGGCCAGGCCTGTCGACTCTGCCAAAACCAAGCCTGCTGAAAAACATGTCAAGTCCCAAGCCCCCCCTGCCAAAAATGAACGCCTCGCCCGCGTGGGGTTTCGTCGCGACGATGCCTTGCCCGGCGTGGTCGAGTTTTCCGATGGCCTACAGCTGGCGGGGGGAATTTTCACGACGCGAAACAAGCCTCTGGCCCTGTGGATTCCACAGCAAAAACGCTGGCTGCGGGTGCCCATCGCAGCGGTGCTGAGCATCTCGGCGGTGGTCGTGCAGCAGGAAATGAAACTCCGCTGGCGATGGAAAGCCATGGGCCAACCAGAGCGAGTCTACACCGGCAAGAGCTATCCCTTCCGCCGATTCGAATGGCTGTTGCACCTGGCGGACGGCTCGTATATCCAGGGCATTATCAAGGGCCAACCCATCTGGATTGAGACGCCACATGAAACCTCAGGCCCGTTTATCCTCCACGAACGCGCCAAAGGAAAGACAGGCCAAAGCCTAGCCAAGCAAGTCTACATCCGCAAAATCGTCATCTCCCGCAAAATGATGGACAAAGTAGGGAATAGGCAAGTAGGCAACAGGCAATAGGAGTCCACGGATTACAGGGTTTTTCAACAGAAGATTACACGGATTTTTTTTGTTTGTAATCAAAAGAAAATCCGTGCAATCCCTTTTGAATCAGTGAAATCCGTGGATTTTTATAGGGAATAGGGCGATGGTGCGGAAGGTTAGTCGGGTTTTTGGACTTGGGTTTTTAACTCCCCCGGCAGGTTCTGCCAAAGTTCTGGAGGGCTCTCCACAAGACAGGCGATGTCGGCAAGGTCTTTGAGCCGCCTGCTCTGCCGGCGATTAGGCTCCGACCAGGCTTTGATCTTCCCTCTGAGCGTGTCCCCAAGCGATGCTACGCGCATCAAGATTCCGTGTGCATCGGCAGGGACGGCACGGGAGGGATAGTCCCGGTAGAAATCCTCCGCGCTGAGCTGAATGCTAACAGCGGAGTGCCCCTTGAAGTTGACCGACCATGCAAATCGCTCGCTGCCGAACCCAGCCTGGCCCAGCAGAGACACCGTACGCTCAATGGCTTCGGTCTCGACAACCATGTCAATATCCTGGGTTACCATAGGCTGCCTCGCCCAATGATTCACCGCAATGCCGCCGATTACGCACCAGGCAATCAGCCCGTTCGAGAATATCGACAAGCTTCATGACATCGTTCGTCCCGCCCTATGTCTGCCAATCGTAGAATTGCTTCCCGGTCATGGTTTTATACTATCGACTAACAGCTCCCCGCGTCAAGCATAGTGAATATTGGATATTTTTTTCGCACGGGGTTGACATGCCGATTCGCCAGGCCTATACTTCGGCAAGTGGCGAAGTGATAAAGTAAGGATATTACCATGAGAGATTTTTTGGCGATTACAAAAGCATTAGCTGACGAAAGTCGCGTTCGGGCGACCATGGCTCTGGCTGGCGGGGAGTTGTGTCTCTGCCAGCTGATAGAGTTGCTGGGCTTGGCTCCTTCGACGGTGTCCAAGCACATGGCTATTCTTCACCGGGCCAGGCTGGTCGAAACCCGCAAGGACGGCAGATGGATTTACTATCGCCTGGCTAAGGAAGATGGGCTGGCTTGTGTAGCAGCTGGGTTGGATTGGCTTGGCGAGTGTTTGGCGAAGGAACCGCAAATTCGGCTGGACGCCAAGGCGTTGAAAAAAATTCGCAAAACGGATCGCAACGAGCTATGCGCACATTACAGAAACTAGAAGCAACCCGTTCACAAAAAAAGAACCACGGATAACCACGGATATACACAGATATTTAAAACTACGAAATACGCGATGGACAAAAAACATAAAAAACTCAAAATTTTGTTTCTTTGCACTGGCAATTCCTGTCGTTCTCAGATGGCGGAGGGTTGGGCGAGACATTTGCGGGGCGAGTGCGTTGAGCCTTGTTCGGCGGGTATCGAGACGCATGGCCTGAACCGCCGGGCGGTGCAAGTGATGGCTGAGGCTGGCGTGGATATATCTGGCCAAAAGTCCAAAAATGTCGCTGAGCTGCGGGGCGCAGAGTTTGACTTCGTGGTAACGGTTTGCAGCAACGCCCGCGAGACCTGTCCCGTTTTCCCAGGCCAAGCCAAGGTGGTGCATGTGGGCTTTGACGACCCGCCAAGCCTGGCCAGGGAGGCTAAAAGCGAGGAAGAAGTTCTGGCGTGTTACCGCCGAGTGCGGGACGAGATTCGCAAGTTTGTGGAAACTCTGCCAGAGAGCCTGGCTGAGTAAGCAAGACAAGGAGCAAGACGGATGGCTAAGGGTTTGAGCATTTTCGAAAAGTATCTGACGCTGTGGGTAGTCGCCTGCATCGCTGGCGGGATATTGCTGGGCAAGTTCGCGCCGCATCTGGCGGAGAGTCTCGATGGCCTGGCTATTCGCGTCAACGGCGCGCCGGTGGTGTCCATCCCCATTGCGATATGCCTGTTCCTGATGATGTACCCGATAATGGTAAAAATCGATTTCGCCGAGGTCGTCCGGGCGGGGAAAAACGCAAAACCCATCGGCCTGACGCTGTTTGTCAACTGGGCGGTCAAGCCATTCACGATGTACGGCATCGCGTTGTTCTTCCTGGGCACGCTGTTCTATGGCTTCATCGGGCCTGAGGCGGTAGACCTGGTAAAAATGCCGTTTGGCCTGGATTTACCGGCCGGGGCGCAACACGGAGCCGGGGCGGTCGTAATGCACGAGGGTGTCAAGATGCTCCAGGTACCGCTCTGGCGGAGCTACCTGGCGGGGTGCATTCTGCTGGGCATCGCGCCGTGCACCGCAATGGTGCTGGTGTGGGTCTACCTGGCCAGGGGCAACGATGGGCTGACCCTGGTGATGGTGGCGATAAACTCGCTGACCATGCTGCTGCTCTACGGCGTGCTGGGCGGATTCCTGCTGGGCGTGGGTAGGCTTCCCGTGCCCTGGCAGGCGCTTGGGCTGTCGATAGCAATCTATGTCGCCCTGCCTCTGATAGCGGGTTATTTCTCTCGGCGGTGGATAATCTCAGCCAAGGGCGAGCAGTGGTTCACACAAAAGTTTCTCCACGCTCTGACGCCCGTAACGATAATCGCGCTGCTGGCGACGCTGGTGCTGCTGTTCAGCTTCAAGGGCGAGGTTATCCTCGACAATCCGCTGACGATATTGTGGATCGCCATCCCGCTGTTCATCCAGACGAACCTGATATTTTGGCTTGGCTATGGCTTGGCCAGGCTGTTGAAACTGAACTACCGCAACGCGGCTCCAGCGGCGATGATAGGGGCGAGCAACCACTTCGAAGTCGCCATCGCGACGGCTACGATGCTCTTTGGCTTATCTTCCGGCGCAGCTTTGGCTACGGTGGTGGGCGTGCTTATCGAAGTGCCGCTAATGCTGATGCTGGTAAAAATATGCCTGAAAACGCGGCACTGGTTCCCGCCAAGCGAGAACGCATAATGGTGCGAACCGCCAGCCAAGAACTTAGAAATGTTATAAATTTATAAATCTTTATAATTTTTCAAATTTTTATAACTTTTTATTGAAATTGCCCCGCTTGTTTGCGATAATACAGGTGGAAAGGAATAGACAATATGACCAGTATAAGTATGACAGATGCGAGACATATTTTCACCGATATCGCCAACAAGGTGATGTTCAGCGGGGAGAGGATATGTATACGCAAGAACAACAAGCCCGCTTTTGCTATTGTTCCCATTGAGGATGTAAATATGCTCGAAGCGTTGGAGGACAAGGCTGACGTTCAGGCAGCCAAGGCTGCGATGAAGAAGGGCAAGTTTATCAGCTTGGATAAATTGGCTAGGGAATTGGGGGTATAGACAGGGATGTATAAAGTCGGTGTAGCCCAGCAGGCTGAGAAATTTATCCGCAAACAGGATAAACGCGTGCAGCGTCAAATTATCAACAAGATAAGAGGCCTGTCGGAAAATCCGCGTCCGCAGGTCTGCAAAAAATTGCAAGGCTACAAGGAACTTTATCGCATACCGTCCGGCAATTACAGAATAGTATACACCATCGCCGAGAAAAAACTGCTCGTGTTTGTTGTACGGACGGCCCATCGAAAAGATATCTACAAACGCCTTGATCGATAGCTTCCGGCTCCCCATTTTTCACAGCGATTTTTCGATTTCCCCCAGCAGTTCGTCCAGGTCCAAAGGCTTGGCCAGGCAGACCCGCGCACCGCAGTCGAGAATTCTCTTTTCGCTCTCCGGCGAGGGGAAAGCTGTCATCGCGATGACCTCGGCGTGGGCGGTTTCCTCCTGGCCTTTGATCATCCGGCAGACCTCATAGCCATCCACGCCGGGCATCCTCAAATCCAGGATAACCACGTCAGGCTTAATCGTCGCGATAAGCGTCCCAGCCCGGAAGCCATCGTTGGCTTCGGTAACCTCGTAATCCGGATTCTGCGAGCGGATAGCCTTGGCGACCATCTTGGCCAGGGCCTCCTCGTCGTCCACCACCAAAATACGAATCGGCGTCGTGCCAAGCTCTGGCGGGATGGGCATCTTGTGCTCGCGGAGGAACTTTATCAGGTTTGCGACCACCACGCGACGATGCCCGCCGGGGGTTCGATGGGCCTGGAGCAGCCCTTGGTCGATCCAGTTGGCGACTGAGCCTGGGTCTACTTGCAACATCTCCGCGATCGCGAAGGTCGATAAGTTTTTTGCCACAGCCATCTCCAATTCTCCCTGTTTTGTGGGCTGTTTTATTCTCAAGGGCCAGTTTTCTCGCCCAATACGCCCAGTATCTACCTGCCCGGGCCAATGTCAACCTAAATTGTAACATAAAAATCGGATTTCTGGCAATTATTCTTATAAAAGCAAAAACAGTAAACTTTTATGGGAATTATAGGAATTGTAAAAAAAGTCGTTTTTTTACCCAAAACCTTATTCGTGCGATTCGTTTTTTAGTCGTGGCATTCCCCAGCATTTATTTGCGTAAAATCAAAGTCGTTATTTTTCCGCTCGGCTATATCACTTATCAAATGCAGCAAATAAGTGCCGGGCAAAAAAATAGCCCCGGAAATCCAGTTATGGGATTCCCGGGGCGGATGTTCTCGCGTCGACTGCCTCGTCGGGAGGCAAGCAGGTTCGGGTTGCTTACCTCACCATTTTGGCGACCAATCGCGATTACCTTTTACTTTCCTCGCCGGTGGGCGAAGTTCCCTGCGCTACTGTTACGTCAGCAGCGACAGTGCCATCTGCGGCATGGAGTTGGCTTGACCCAACATAGCAATACCAGCCTGTGCAAGCACCTGGTTGCGGGTCATGGCTGA
>QNCB01000091.1 GCA_003644335.1 Planctomycetota bacterium
GCAATGTTCGTGGCACAACGCCAGCGGCCAGAGCGATGGGTTCAATACTTTTTCGTGGCAAATCCGATACTTGTCCGCCGATGTAATTCCGTAGCCTCTCCCGCGACTCGCTTCGTGCGAAGCAGTCGTCAAATTCAGCTAGAAAAATGTTCAGTTCTTTGCCCATATTTTTGATTCGCTTGACATCCATGCCGACACTCCTTATATTTAGCGTTCCTATAAAGAGTTATCGAAACAAACAGCCCAATAACTTGAGCTTACTTCGCGCTGTAGTACTAACCGGACATTTTAACTTTGCAGAAACACCGGACATTTCTACTTTGTCTTGACACATTTCGGATTTTAGGTTGCGGATTTCAGATTGTTTTACGAAACTAGCTCAATCCGAAATCTGAAATCCAAAACAGTAGTGTCCCGTTAAAAGTCGAATAGTGGCACAGAGTTACGATCAGCCAGCTTTTCGGAACTGTAATTTGGTTCTGAACACACCTGTAAAATAGACCTTTTGTCGCAAAGTACCAAGCTTAAAATTTGTAGAATTCCGCAGATGCTCTGGTCGAGAGCCATGTGTTTTTTGACAACAGCAACAAGTACATATGCAGCCGCAGCGGTCCAGGTTTGCGTCTTGACGGTGTTTTCGCTGGTGCCGAAGAACGAATGAGTTAAGTATGGTGTCCCCCGAATTCCCCTCGCCTACACGACCTACAAAGAACTCGAACGCCGCCCGCGAAGATGTCGCCATGATACACCCTCAATGTACCGGATAATTTCAGTATAGCATCCGGATTCATGCAAAAGCGATAATTTTTCACGCCTGGGAGAATTTTATCCCATTCCCCTGCCCTGTGCGTTTATACTGTTCACATGGAGTTGAGAAGAGCCCACCGGCCATCGGTTGACGGCAGGCAGGCTCTGGATTTCCTGGCTGGGCTGAATTGTTCCTCAGCTCGGGTGGCTTATTGGTTCTAGCCTTCGACGATAGCTTCGACGGGACACTCCCCGACGCAGGCACCGCAGTCGACGCAGGTGTCCGGGTCGATGGTGTACTTCGGGTCGCCCTCGGCAATAGCTTCGACCGGGCAGGAGTCCGCACAGGCTCCGCACATCGTGCAAGCATCAGTAATTATATACGTCATAGTTTTTTCCTCATGTTGTGGCTGTCGGAAACAGCCTGAACCAGGGAAGCCCAACCAGGCTTCCCAAAAATATATAGTCATACCCTTATAGCGTTTTGGAAAAGAGGGTCAATCGCAATTTTCGGTTATCGGAAAATTAGGATGAAATCTCAAAAACAAAAAAAACGTCGTTCCCCGGGCCTGGCAGATAAATCCGTCGATCGCAACTGCCTTTTTGCCGAGGCGTGGGAGATTTTCGTGGGCTTTCTCAAAAGCCGCAACGACCGGATAACCCAGACCAGGCGGATCGTGTTGGAGCGGGCGCTGGATCGCCACGACCACTTCCGGGCTGACGACCTGGCTAGCAACTTGGCCCGCGGAGCCGACCGGGTTAGTCGGGGAACGGTTTATCGGACATTGACCCTGTTGGTACAAGCTGGGCTTGTCCGCGAGATTCGCGACACCGACGCCCACGCCCACTTCGAGCCTGTCTTTGGACGCGAGCATCACGAGCACATGGTCTGCGACGAGTGTGGCAAGTTCATCGAGTTTGTCGACACGGGCATGGAAGGGCATATCTCGCGGGCTTGCGAAAAGCAAAAGTTCACCCAGCGAACGCACCGCGTGATAATCTTTGGTCTATGCAGCGAATGCCAATGAACATAGGGCAGAACATGACAACTTTAAATCAGGACTGTCCGGATATTCGAATTGCACAGCCTATGATAACTCACAAAAAATCCGTGTTCATCCGTGGTTCGCTTGCTATGGACGCTTGCCCCTGGCTTGGATTAAAGCAAACCCGCGTAGTTGGGCGATATAGAATAGGTGGCCTTGGAGAATAAAACTCGGAAAATCCCCGCCCGGTCGAAATACGCAGGCTTGGCTGTTCACCTTATAGGTGTCGGGGGGTCAGGTATGTACGCACTGGCGGGGATGCTGCTTGACCGCGGAGCTGTCATCTCAGGCTCGGACGCCTCGCCGGGCGGAGCGACCCAGAGATTAGCCGATCGTGGAGCTGCCATAGCCACGGGCCAACGCGGCGAAAATATACCCCAGCAATGCGACATCGTCGTCTACTCCGCTGCTATCAACGAGCAGAACCCCGAGCTGCTTGCAGCTCGCCAGCGAGGCTGTGATGTACTGAAGTATTCGCAGATGCTCGGCAGGCTGATGAGCGAAAAAACAGGCCTAGCCATAGCGGGCACGCACGGCAAGAGTACCACCACCGCCATGGTCGCATACGTTTTGCACCAGGCTGAGGCTGAGCCTAGCTTCATCGTCGGCGCGACGGTCGACCAGCTCGGCGGGCCTAGCGGAGCTGGAGCCGGGCGGTGCTTCGTAGCAGAGGCTTGTGAGTTCGACAACAGCTTCCTGAACCTCCACCCGCAATACGCAGCCATCCTGAATATCGAGGAAGACCACCTCGACTGCTTCGCCGACCTGAAAGCGATAATCGAAGCCTTTCGCGCGTTCGCAGCAGGCCTGGCCCCCGGCGGGGTAATGATAGCCAATGGCGAAGACCGCAATGTGCTCGAAGCTCTAGACCAGGCTAACTGCGACGTCGAAACGTTTGGCCTGGCCAGGGACTGTCATTGGCGCGGAGAAATTTCCAAAGGCATCCGGGGGCAAATTCACATGAAAATACACAAAGCCGGTGAACGCTTCGGCGAGTTGCTGGTTCCGCTGCCAGGCTTGCACAACGCGTACAACGCCCTGGCTGCGGTAGCCCTGCTGCACCATGCCGGGCTGGAGAGCGGGCGGATAACAGCTCTGCTACAAACCTTCGCCGGCACGAAACGCCGTATGACCTTCAAGGGCGAATTTGCGGGCGTAACAGTGGTGGACGACTTCGCGCATCATCCCACGGAAATCCAGGCTACGCTACGAGCCATCCGCGACCACTATCAGCCCCGGCGGATATTGTGCGTGTTTCAGCCTCACCAGCATAGCAGAACGCGGTTCCTGTTGAAGGATTTCGCCCAAAGTTTCGCCCTGGCAGAGGAAGTTATTCTGCCGGAGATCTACTTCGTGCGCGACAGCGAGAAGGAAAAAGACCACGTTTCCTCGCAGGATCTGGTAGCCCAGATTCGCTTGCGAGGCGGCGAGGCTATACATATCGAGACGTTTGACGACATAGTAAAACACCTCCTGGCCCGGGCCAGGAAGGGCGACCTGATAGTAACGATGGGCGCGGGAAACGTATGGGAAATAGCAGATGAAATTATTCGCAGACTTTGAAGAGATAGTTAAACCCGGCGAGCTACTCGCTGACCACACATGGTTTCGCCTGGGAGGCCCGGCTGAGTATTTCATCGAGCCGCGCACGCGGGACGAGCTTGCCCAGGTAGTCGCGCGCTGTCGGGAAAATTCCGTGCCGATATACGTCCTGGGCAGCGGAGCGAACCTGCTGGTAGCTGACGCTGGGGTCAAAGGCGCGGTGATTCGTCTAAAGGCTGGCGAGTTCCGCGACTGCAATTTCGACGAAACCGGCGTTACCGTCGGAGCTGGGCTTGAGATGGGCAATGTCGTGCTGAGTTGCGTGGGCAAGGGTCGCAGCGGCTTGGAAGGCCTGACCGGCATACCGGGCAGCGTGGGTGGTACGGTGCGAATGAACGCCGGCGGAGCCTTTGGCGACATCGGCAGCGCGGTGGAATTCGTAACCGTTATGAACGAGGACGGCGAGATATTCCAACGACACCGAGCTGACCTGGCATTCGCGTATCGCAGCACGAATATAACGTCGAAGTTCATCCTCGAAGCAAGGTTCTTCCTCACCGATGACGACCCGCACCGAGTGCTGCGACAGGTGAAACAAATCTGGATATACAAGAAAAACACCCAGCCACTCGGCGTACGAAACGCCGGGTGCATCTTCAAAAATCCGCGAGGCCTAAGCGCCGGAGCACTGATAGACAAAGCGGGGCTAAAGGGCAAACGCCTGGGCGGGGCGTATGTCTCGGAAAAACACGCAAACTTCATATTAGCTGAGGAAGGAGCCACAGCATTCGACGTGCTAAGACTAATAGACCTGATACGAGACACCGTAGCTAAGGAATTCAGCGTGAACCTGGAAAAGGAAATCGAAGTATGGTAAAGGGGGGAGTTAGGCAACAGGCAAGTAGGGAATAGGAAAAAAGCAGAACACGAATTACACGAATGAAAAACGAATAGCACGATTTTTTAAGAATAAAATTGCATCGAGCGGTTTTGATTTTAAAAGTCTGATAACTAAATCCGATTTAGTAAATAGGGTCGGCAATTGCCAACCAATAGGCTGATTACTTTTTCAAAAAAATCGTGTCATTCGTATTCTGCCGTTTTTTTTATAGAATAGACAAGTAGGGAAATGACAAAAATCATGGAAGATTCGCAGCAAATGTATGATGTGACGGTGCTTATGGGAGGCCCGGGTTCCGAACGCGAGGTTTCGCTGATGAGCGGAGCCGCCATCGCAGCTGGGCTTGAAGAGATAGGCCACCGCGTAACCCGTGCGGATATCATTCCGCACGACACCTCGGCTCTCGACCGCGATGGCATTGACGCGGTCTTCATCGCCTTGCATGGCGACTTCGGCGAGTCTGGCGAGGTGCAGGAACTTTGTCAAGCCCGGCAGCTGCCTTATACGGGGTCCGGACCATATGCGAGCAGGCTTGGCATGGATAAAGCTGCAGCCAAGCAGGTGTTCTTGCGGGCTGGGCTGGCTACACCGAATTGGATGATCATCGAGAAGTTCCATAAAGCCCAGGACGTAGCGGGTTGGCTTGGCGAGATAACTCCGCCGGTCGTCGTCAAACCTGTCGATGGCGGCTCGAGCGTGGACGTGTACATCTGCCGGGACACCAAAGCCCGCGACGAAGCCCTCGAAGAATTGCTGGACGTCTACGACCGTGCGATGGTCGAGCAGTTCGTCCCGGGCAGGGAGTTTACCGTCAGCATCCTCGGCGAAAAACCTCTGCCGTTGCTGGAGATAATCCCGGCTAAGCCCTTCTACGATTATCATGCCAAGTACGCTGACGACGCCAACACGCGATACGTTTTCGACCATGGCTTGGCTCCGGAGCTAGCCCGTCAAATCCAGGCCCAGGCACTGGCGGCACACAAAGCGCTGGGCTGTCTGGATTTCTCGCGGGTGGACTTCATTCTCGACGACCAAAATCAGCCTCAGGTGCTGGAGATAAACACGATACCAGGCTTTACGTCCCACTCGCTCTTGCCCATGGCTGCTCGGCAAGCAGGCATCGAATTCCCCGGCCTGGTGGATAAAATCCTCACCCTGGCTATGAGCCGGGCCTCCCAGGCATGCAATTGCGAGCGGGGAGACTCGCTGACATGAAAAAATTGATACGCAAAAAATTCCTGCTCGCCCTGTTGGTACTGGCTGGTGTCGCGGCCGGCTTTTGGGGAATGCAGCATTCGGTGCTCGCTCGCAAACAGCTAGCTGGGCCTGTGTCATATCGTGTCGAGTTGCTCGACGCGCCGGGCTGGATGTCGCTGTCGTTGTTGCGGGAGTTGCACGAAGCCTTGACGCCGCGGGCGGAGTTTTCCGACGAGTCGCTCTGCCGAGATGTGTATCGTCTCGGGCAGGTCAATCCGTGGGTGGCCCAGGTTCAGCTGGTTCGTCGCACTCGCTCAGCTTCCGGGCAAGGCTTGGTGCAGGTGCGGGCGACATATCGTCAGCCTGCCGCGCGGGTGCAATACGCCGGCAGGGTCTATTTTGTGGACAAGGACGGCGTGGTCCTGCCAAGCGACTCAACGCCAAAGTGGGCGGCGAAAGTTGGACAAGCCTATCGATATTACACCGTCGCTGACGCCGTACCGCTGACAGCCAGACCTTTGCGAATTCATTA
>QNCB01000092.1 GCA_003644335.1 Planctomycetota bacterium
GCTATTCCGAAAGTTTTTGGATAACATTATCAGAACCAACGAACGATTCAATAGCGAGATATTGAAGAATTAGAGGGTTCTATGAACATTATAATTGCCGGAGCTGGTGAGGTTGGGAGATACATTGCCGAGACCATAGTAGCTGACGCGCACGACGTAACTGTTATAGACGCCGACGCTGCCAAGGCCCAGGATTTGTCGAGCGAACTGGACGCCAATGTCATATGCGGCAGTGCCTCTTCTGTGCAGGTGTTGAAAAAGGCGGGCGTGGGGAAGTGCGACCTTTTTCTTTCGCTCACCGCCAACGAGGAAGTGAACATCGTGGCTGCCTCGGTGGCGGGGCGTTTGGGGGCTGGGAAAACCATCGCAAGAATTGACAATGCCGATTTCCGGGAAGGCTCGGCGTTTTCGTATCAGTCGCATTTCGGCATTGACGAGATGTTCAGCCCGAAGTTGTTTGCCGCTTTGGAATTGGCTTCGTTTATACGGAATCCAGGCTCGCTGGCGGTGGAGTATTTCGCCCAGGGCATGGTCGTGATGCGGCAGGTGATTATCGAGGAGGGTTCCGGGTACATCAGAAAGAAACTCAAGGAACTGGATATCCCAAAGGACGTGCGGATTGCCTGCATAACCAGGAATACGGAGTTCATAATTCCTACCGGCGACACTTCGCTGCGGGCTGGTGACACGATAATTCTTATCGGCGAAACAAAGCTGGAACAAGACGATATCCTCCTGATAATCTGCAAGCTGAGTGACAGAAAAAAAACGATCCGCCTATTCGGAGATTAGAAAATATTCTCCGTCCAAGGCCTGACAAAAATTTACCATGAAGTTCATGAAGGACTTGAAGATTTTTTTCACAGCCATCCCATAACACGATGGCTTGACAGCTCTGTAGGAACGATATTCTTTGTAGTAAAAGGCGGGTTGACATTCTGACGACCCAGCCGCAGCCCTGTATGTTTATTGGTTAAAATGTGACTAACAACCGAATTTCTGTCGTCTATGGGATGGCTGTGAAAAAGTTTTGCAAATAAGTGCTGGGGGTATTTGGACATTGGATTTTTTCGTGTTAGGATATCTCGATGGATTCAGCGGGACAGAAAAATCGGAAATTCGTATCGCGCGCGGGCGAGAAGCTCGAAGCAGCTTTGGACGCGTTTGGGTTGGATGTGGCAGGTCTGCTCTGCGCGGATTTCGGGTGCAATGTCGGGGGCTTTACCGACTGCCTGCTGGGCCGCGGAGCCAGGGGTGTTTTGGCGGTTGATACCGGTTATGGCGAGCTGGCCTGGACGCTTCGCAAGGACGAGCGGGTAACGGTGATGGAGCGAACCAACGCTCTGCACGCCGAGCCGCCGGAGCTTGTGGATTTGGTGGTAGCTGATGTCGCCTGGACGCCGCAGCGTCTGATAATTCCAGCTGCTAAGGCCTGGCTGAAACCCGGCGGGCGGATAGTCTCGCTGCTCAAGCCTCACTTCGAGCTGGCCAAGTTGCAAGGCAAAAAACCCCACGCACCACTGAGCGACCCCCAGGCTGACGAGGTCGCCCGGACGGTTCAAAGTCAGTTGGCGGAGATGTCCCTGCCGCCACGGGCTGGCATACGCTCGCCGTTGCGAGGCAAGGGCGGCAACTGCGAATACGTCCTGCTATTCCAGCTGGGCTAAGTTACAGTTTTGCAATAGGCACATGTTTATCGCGTTTTTTTTGACAATTTCGCCCTTTATTCAAAACCACAGCACCGGGCCTTTGTTTTTCTGACTCCCGACTTCTGATTCCTCAAGTATTATTCTGGCAGGTCAACTTCGTCGTACATTTGCGAGAGTTTGTTGACGGATTTATAGACTCGTTTGACAGCTTTCTTGCCGGCGTATTTTATCAGCGCGTCGTAGCTAGCCAATTCTTCGTCGGTGTCGCTGCCTAGCACTACCAGGACCAGTTTCGTCCACGATATTCCGATTTTCCTGCCCAGGCTATGCGGGCCTGGGATTTGCTTCCTGCTGATGACGAGGACGAGCGTCTTGGGTTTTTGCTGCAGCGCCAGCCCAACGGCCCGGGCGATATCGCTTGCCCCGCCAACCTCGACAGCTCCGCCATCGACGCTGTCTGTGAGAATATTTCGCATGTGTGCCTCGCCGACCTGGCCACCGGGGAACAACTTTCCGCCAAGCACTTTCGCCCCGGAATCTTGTGCGACGACCACGCCGAACTTGCCCCCCTCTGGCAGGGTGAGAATCGAGGCGCGGACGACATCGCGGGCGAAGGTGAAGACCCCGCCGCTGGCCATGCTCTCCCCGGCGTCGATGCAGTATATCACCGGCGGGACCAGCGGGACGTCGCCGCAAATCGTCGAAGCTTTGCCCACGAGGAACGGGTTGGCCGCGGCCTTCGGGGTTTCGGTGATAATAGGCGTGCCACGCTCGTATATGCTGTCGTCGTGTCGCGGGCCTGAGAAGACTTTGATGCCCAGGTATATGCACCCAACCAGCATAACCACCAGCACGCCCAGCAGCACGAGCGAGACAATGCCCTGGAGCCTGACCGGACTGGCGGTGGGTATCGCCGCGAGTTGATCCTCGGTAAGTTGGGTGATATCGACGCGGATGGTTTCGCCCGTGCCGATATCATCCAGCCCCATCGCGCCGGAGCTAGCCAACTCTGCCAGGGCGTCAGCCTGGCCTGAGAGCCGCACCGCCTCGGTCTCAGGTGGAGCATTGTCTCTGGTCAAGGCACCGCTGGATATGGCTTGTTTTTCGCATGGAGTTCGCACTCTACCACCTCCTCCGCGCGGGCGGGGCATATGTTCCTCGTCGATTTTTGGAGCTGCACCTGTAAGGTTCTGCAAGCCACTTTTCCGCAGGTCGCCCTTGGCAAAACTTTTGCGACGCTGCCCGGGCCTGGTGGGCCTGGCCCGGCCTGGCTGGTCTGGCCTGACATTGCGCCCACCCTCGCCAGACTCCCTGGCTGGACTCCCCCCCCCGGCGGGAACCATGACGATAGCTTTGCAATACGGACAGCGACACATACTGCCAGCGAAAGCTTCGTCAACCGATATCTTCTTTCTGCACTCACTACAGCGAACTTTCACAGCCATGTTATCCCTTCCAAAGCATATCCAATCCTAACAAATCCATGTTATGTTTTTTTTGCGTTTTAGGTGCTAAAATTGACGCGTTGAACTTTACGAGATTCTTCCAGCCAATAGCTCCGCTGTCATCACAAAACAATCTTCCAAATTCAACGGTAAGCCTATTAATTCGTTTTGAGTAATACTACAGCGCGAAGTAAGCTCAAGTTATTGGGCTGTTTGTTTCGATAACTCTTTATAGGAACGCTAAATATAAGGAGTGTCGGCATGGATGTCAAGCGAATCAAAAATATGGGCAAAGAACCGAACACTTTTCTGGCTGAATTTGACGACTGCTTCGCACGAAGCGAGTCGCGGGAGAGGCTACGGAATTACATCGGCGGACAAGTATCGGATTTGCCACGAACATCTTGATATCCGCGGCTGGCGTGGAATTCACCGGCATCTGTATGTCAGCCAGTTGAGCAGATTCATCACGCCGCCTTCGCCTGGGTCGCCGCACAATCTTTACCGCCGCCGGCGCGGAAGATAATATACCGACAAGCCGCCCGCCGGATCACATATTATCAGAAACGCAATCGACAAGCCCGCGAGAGCCACACGAAACGAACTCTTCACCGTCTGCAAGAATTGGGCATCGAAGCCGATCAATTAACCTCGTGTATCCCGGATAAATTATGACTACTTCGCGCTGTAGTATTACGCAAGGCAAAAAAACAATTCACGGATTACACGAATAACTTGACAGACAAAGGGGCGTTTCTATAATTGCAGGGGCTAAGCCCAGATACCTATCCTCAGGAGTACAAAATATGATGATGAAAAAACTTCTATCGATTTTGGCGTTGATCGTAGCCTGCCTCGTGTTGGCTTCGGCATCGGTAACCCCAGCCCAGGCTCAGGAAGCTCCAGCTGACGTCGAGGTCGAGGATGAAATAATCGACGAGGACGAAGAGTTTGACGAAGGCGACGAAGAGCCTATCGACGAGGAAATCGACGAGCCTGACGAGGAAGAGGAAATAGATCAAGCCAAGATCAAAGCTATGAAGCTCCAGGCCCAGTGGGAGGATATGCTCCACTACATCAACATAGCCAGGCCTGTGCTTGCGGCTTCCTATGCCCGGGCGATCCTGGCCAATCCCCAAGCTACGCCAGACAAAATCTACAGCTTGTCCATCAAAACCCCACACACTCTCCGCACGCTTAGCAAGGCCCAGAACCTCAAGCCCCTGGCCGATCTCGTGCCGAAACTCCGCCAGAAAATTGAAGCGGGTTACAAAGGCTGGCGGGCGAATCCCGACCAGATAGCCGAGTCGCTCCGCATGATGGCGGGGAGCTTGCGAAGCATGAGGCTGGCTGTCCAAAGGCTGAAAACCAGTGGCCAATATGCCCTGCCAATTCTCCTGGACAAACTCCGCGACCCCAAAACGCCGCCAGTCCTGCGAGACCGGATTGTAACCATGCTCCCGGAAATGGGGAACCAGGCCATCCGAGGCTACTCCGTGGCACTGCAGTCAAAAGACGCCAAGCTCGTGGAGTTCCTGGCCAGGGCCTTGGGCAAAATGCAATACCCCGGCGCGCTGCCTCGCCTGCGAGAAGCACTGGACAGGCCTGAGTTCGCAGGGCCCGACAATACCACGGGCAAGGCTCTCTCGCAGGCAATCGTCGCCTGCTCGGGCAGTCGCGAAGCTCTGAAAACTCCCTTGGCCCAGTTGTTCTACAACTTGGCCCAGCAATACTACGCCCGGTCGGACTCGCTCCTGCCAGATCCAAAAGACGAAAGTACGACCGCTTTGGTTTGGTTCTGGAAGGAAGGCCTGGGCCTCGAGGCCAGGCCCGTGGCCAAGCAGATATTCTGCGACATCTACGCGATGAGGTTGGCCAGGCTGGCCTTGCGATACGACGCGAACTACTACCCAGCTGTGCCGCTTTGGCTCTCGGCGTGCCTACGTCGTCAGTTGGAACTGCCTGACGGAGCCAGGGACACGCTCTGGGGCAATGACGAACCCAAGGCTCAGTATTACGCCCTGGCCTGTAGCCCGAGGTATTTGCAAATGGTTCTCGCCCGTGCGATGCGGGACAAAAACGTGGGCATTATCCGCGAGGTCATCCGTGCTCTGGGCAGCACAGCTGGAGCTGCGAGCATGACCCAACCCCTGCCGGGCGGAGCGCGTCCGCTGGTCGGTGCGATGGCTTATCCGGACCCGGCGGTTCAGTTCCAGGCTGCCTTGGCGTTGGCGTTGTCCAAGCCCAGGAACAGCTTCGCGGGTCAGGATGTTGTGATGTCGCTGCTGGGCAAGGCACTGAAGCAAGCGGACAAAGCTGAGGCCGCCCCTTGGGCACTGCGGTCAGCGGAGGCTATTCGCAAAGTAGGCCAACGCAGCGACGTGGTCTACGATCTCCGCGGGGTGGTCGCTCCGTTAGCTGGTGCGTTGGTTAGCCCGGGCGAGGAACTCCAGGCCGCCGCTGCCGGCGCCCTGGCGGTTATCGACAGCGAAGCTGCTCAGCAAGCCATCGTCGCCAAGGCCCTGACAAGCGACGCCGGCGAGAAAATCCGCATCGTATGTTTCGACGCCGCCAGCGAGTCAGCCAGGCGATTCGGCAACCGCTGTACAACAAGCCAAACCAAAGCAGTGGTCAAACTCGTCACATCCAAAGGCTCGATCAAGCTCCTCCAAGCCGCAGCCAAGCTGCTGGGCGCACTAAACCTGCCAAGCGAACAAATGCCCCAACTAATCCTAAGCACCGACAAAATCGACTAGTGGATTGGTGGCTGGTTGGCTGGTTGACTGGTTGA
>QNCB01000093.1 GCA_003644335.1 Planctomycetota bacterium
AGGAGTCAGGATTCAGGAGTCAGGATTCAGGAGTCAGGATTCAGAATTGAGGAGCCAGAATGAGGCCACCAGCTAGAACATTTAAGGACTTGATTGTCTGGCAGAAATCGCACCAGTTCGTGCTTGCGGTTTACCGCCTGTCCCGGTCGTTTCCGAAATCCGAGACATACGGCCTGACATCACAATTTCGGCGCGCCGCTGTTTCGATAGCGGCGAACATTGCCGAAGGGTTTCGCAAGCGAGGCCAAGCGGACAAAAAGCGTTTTTTCAATATTTCACAAGGCTCTGTTGAGGAATGTCGATATTATTTGATTCTTGCTAAAGACCTTCAATACGGCGATGTTATCGAGATGAATCAGTTGCTGGAAGAAGTCAGTAAACTACTGAATGCCTATTCGCGGAGCATTCTGACTCCTGCTCCTGACTCCTGGCTCCTGACTCCTGAATCCTGACCTATGATTACTAGAATAGCCGGACAACTTGAAGAGGTCGGCAGCAGCTCGGCGGTAGTTAGCCTGGGCGGGCTGTGGTACGAGGTTATGATCGCTGCCTGCGATGTGGACAGGCTGTCGGGCAAACTCGGGCGGGAGATCGTGCTGTACACGATTCATATTATCGAGGGCGACCCGTCGCGCGGGCAGGTCGTGCCCAGGCTGATTGGTTTCCAGGCCCAGGCTGACCGGGAGTTTTTCCGGGCGTTTACGAAGGTCAAAGGCATCGGGCCGAAGAAGGCTTTGCGAGCGTTGGTCAGGCCTATCGCGGAAGTTGCCGCAGCTATCGAGAACAAAGACGCCAAGTCGCTGGTGGCCTTGCCTGAGATCGGCAAGCGGACAGCGGAGCTGATAATCGCCGAGCTGCACGGCAAGATGGGGCAGTTCGCTGGCGACTACGCTGCGGATGGGCCTGGGGAGGCGGTGCAAAATATTTCCGAGCCTGGCATCGAAGCGGTGGCTATTCTCGTTCAGCTTGGCGAGCGACGAGCTGACGCGATGGCCCTGGTCGAGCGGGTGCTAGCCTGCGATGCCGAGATTGACTCGCCGGGGGAAATCGTCCAACACGTGTACAAGTTGAAAGCCGGCGGGGCGTAGCCGTGGCTTGGGCGTCTCGCCCATGTTTTTTCTTTTTCTTTGTTATTCCCGCGCAGGCGGGAATGACACGGCACCCGACCACAAAAAAGCCACAGCCGGGGGCGGCTGTGCTACATGTTTGGGCCAATCACGCGGTGCGGATGTCGGCGGCGAATTTTTGTTGTAGCGGCTCGAGCAACTCAGCTATCTGGGCGTCCACTTCCTCGCCGGTGAGCGTCCCTTCCGCCCAGCGATATTCCAGGCTCATCGTTACGGATTTCTTGCCGGGGGGCAGGGGCTTGCCTCGGTAGGTCGTTACATATTTCTCGCCCACGCGCAGCGGCTGGGTTACCAGACGCAGGGTCTGGATAAGTTCGCCCCAGCTGACCTGTTCGTCGAGGATAAGCGACAGGTCTCGGCAGATGGGCGGGAACTTCGCCAACACGTGCGCCCGGCGGGTGAGGTTCGCGAGCTTGGACAAAGCCTCCAGTCGAAGCGTCGCTACGGCGATGGGTTTCTCCAGGCCGAAGTGCTTCATCACAGCGGAGGAGGTTTCTCCGATGACGCCGGCGTCCTGGCCATCGAGCAGCACCGTAGCGGAGACCCCCCCGGCCAGGCCTGGCACATCCCCAGGCTGAACTGTTATCGCAGCGTCGGGAGCGATGCGGCCTATGACAGCGTCAAGGCAGCCTCGCACGTCTCGCAGGTCCGTGGTGGACACCATGGCCAGGGTGATATGCTCGCTGTCCAGGCTGGGGAACACCGCTGCCAGCTCGAATAGGCTCACCGCCTGGTTGCCCGCGGAGAAGTTACTTTTGCACGCTCGCAGCAGGCTCGGCAGCAGCGTCGGGCGCAGGGCGTTGTTCGTTTTGCGAACCTGCGAGTCCACGCAAATTGGATTGGCCAGGCCAAACAACTCCGCTTCGACGGCGTCGATGAAGCTGAAGGTTATCGCTTCGCTGTAGCCCGTCGCAGCCAACGAGCGGGTTATCTCCCGGCGGATTCGTTCGGTCTGGCCCATCGGCGTTACGCGGTGGGAAACCTTCTCCCGCAGCGGAATCTGGTCGTAGCCTACCAGGCGGGCGACCTCTTCTATAAGGTCTACCTCGCGATGCAGATCGGCGCGGAAGGGTGGAATCTCGCAGGCGATTTTCGCTTCGGCACTGTCGTCGGTAAGCTCCGGCGAGAGCCCAAGCCCGGCGAGAATTTCCACTTGCCTGGCTGCGGGGATATCCATGCCGAGTAGCTTGTTCGTGCGCTGTGGTCGAAGTTCCACCGTCGGAGCCTGGTATGGCTGGGCCCAGACGTCGAGGAGACCAGCTACCATTTCCCCGCCAGCCAGTTCGCATATCAACGCGCAAGCCCGTTGCGAGGCTGTGTCGATGGCGACGGGGTCCACGCCTCGTTCGAAGCGGAAGTTGCTCTCGCTCATAATGCCCAGCGCCCGGCTGGTTCGGCGGGTGGCTAGCGGGTCGAACTGGGCAGCTTCGATCAGCACGGTCGTCGTCTCGGCGGTTACTTCGGTGGCTTGGCTTCCCATTATTCCAGCAAGGGCGACCGGGCCTGAGCCGTCAGCGATTACGAGCATCTCGTCGGTCAGCTCGCAGTCGGTTTCGTCGATACTGGTTATCTTCTCGCCACCCTTGGCCCGGCGGACAACGATACGACCCTGGGCCAACTTGTCATAGTCGAAGCTGTGCAGTGGCTGGGCGTATTCCATCAGCACGAAGTTCGTGATATCCACGATATTGTTGACGCTCCGCAGGCCTATGGCCTGGAGATAGTCTATCAGCCACTGCGGACTTGGCCCAACGGTAACGTCGCGGATCAGCCTGGCTGTGTATCGCGGGCACAGCTCGGGCGAGAGGACGTCCACGGACATACAATCCGCGATTTGCGTAGCACATTCGCCCTCGGCTGTGTTTTTGGCTGGCAGGGTAAACTTCGGCAGGCGAAGCTCGTTGCCCGTGGCCACCGCCAACTCGCGAGCTACGCCGATGTGTCCCAGGCAGTCGGACCTGTTCGATGTTACCTCCAGGTCGAACACGACATCCTGCCCGGTTGCGTCTATGCCTTCGCAATTCAAGCCGATGCGGGTAAACAGCTCGCCCATCTCCTCCGCCGGAAGGTCAACGTCAACATAATCCGTAAGCCAATTCAGGGAAATATACATGTAGCACCTATTTTCTATATCCTGGAAAGAGCCCCATGTTATCGGCTTTTTCGGCTATGTCAAATGACAGTTGTCGGTTGACTGGTTGATTGGTTAACAGATATTTTCGTCACTCGGAATTCGTTATTCCCTCTATCCCCTATTTAGCTATTCCCTACTTGCCTATTTATCTTTTATCTTGCTTGCTGTCGGGGCGAAGATTCCTTTGTTCATCGCCCGGTCGATATTTCGGATAGCTTGTTTTAGTCTTTGTTCGTTTTCTACCAGTGCGACTCGGGCGTATCCCTCGCCATATTCGCCAAAAGCTCCGCCGGGCGCTATGGAAACTTCAGCCTGGTCCATCAGCCTTAGTGCGAAGTCTATCGTGCCCTGGCCGGCCAGGTGTTCCGGAGAGACCTTAGCCCAGGCGAACATCGTGCCGCGCGGGGACTCGACTTCCCATCCCAGTTTGTTCAAGCCATCGACGAGGATATCCCGCCGAGCCTGGTAGAGATTGTTTTGCTCGGCGATGTCTTCTTCGCATTCGCGCATGGCGATGATGGAGGCTATTTGGATGGCCTGGAACATGCCGTAGTCGTAGTAGCCTTTTATCGTAGCCAGGGCGCGGATCATTTCCGGATTGCCCACACAGAAACCCATTCGCCACCCAGCCATGTTGTAAGGCTTGGAGAATGTTACAAACTCCACGCCCACGTCCTTGGCTCCGCGAGCCTGCATAAACGACGGAGCCTGGTAGCCATCGAAACACGTCCGCCAATATGCGAAGTCGTGTATGACATAGATGCCCGTCCGCTTGGCCAGGTCTACGACAGCTTCGTAGAAGTCCACGCTGTCGACGGTCATGGCGGTGGGGTTGTGCGGATAGTTCAGAATCAGCACCTTTGGCCTGGGAAATGTATGCTCGACGACAAAAGCGACCCGGTCGAGAAAGGCCTGATCGTTGCCCAGCTCGACGTTTATTACGTTTCCCCCAGCCAGGGCTACGGCATAAACATGAATGGGGAAAAACGGGTCGCCTACGATGGCGGTGTCGCCCGGCCCCATCAGTGCCAGGCACATGTGCGAAAAGCCTTCCTTCGAGCCGATGGTCGCGATGACCTCGTCCTTGGGGTTCAGCGAGACATTATAAACGCGTTCGTACAGGCTGGCCAGGTCTCGGCGAAGGTTGAACACGCCTGTAGCGTTGCTGTATCGCTGGTTGCGCGGGTCGTGGGCAGCTTCGCAGAGCTTGTCGACGATTTTCTCCGGGGTCGGGTCCATCGGATTGCCCATGCCCAGGTCGATAATATCCACGCCGGCTTTGCGCTTCTCGTATTTCATCTGGTTAATTTGGCCAAACAGATAAGGCGGCAGCCTGCGAATCCTGTCAGCTACGTCGATATTCCAATCAGTGGTCATTTGTTACCTTTGCTCTTTTTTAGAGCGGATAATCGGGTTTACATATTCAATGTTCGGCTTGGCTTTGTTGATGAGTTCCTGCAACACCAGCTGCCTTGCCCGGGCGATTTTACGATACCGCACAGCCTGGCCAAGCTCGTCGGCAACCTCGCTGTACTTTGCATCAGTTGGAGGGATTATAGTCTCCAGCTTCAAAATATGAAAGTTCGTTCCCACCTGCACCGGGTCGGAAACCTCGCCGGGCTTCCGCATCGCCCGGGCAGCTGCCAGCAGGGCCGGGCCTATCCCAGGTGGGGCGTCGCGCGTGCCGATCTTACCAAGCCAGGCGCCCGTCTTAGCTGATGGGCTGGTCGAGTATTTGTACGCTATGGCTGAAAAATCCCCGCCCCTGCCAAGCTCGCGAAGAACCTTCTGGGCCACGTCGAGCGTGGGCACCTGGATATGACGCACCTTCAGCTTGCCGTCATATCGGCGGTAAAACTCCTGCTGAATATCCTCCTCGGTAACCTTCACCTGCCCAGCTGCGATCCGCCCCAGCCTGACGTTGCGAGCTATCGTCGCAGCCCACTGCCTGCGGGTATTGTTCCGCTTGGCGAGGAATTGGCCAAGCAGCGTGTCCATCTGCTGCGGCGAGGGTTTCTTGGCTCCGCTTGCGAAATTAAAAATCGCGTCGAGCGTCCGGGCGTTTTCCTCCGCCATTTGCTGCTGGGTTACCGTATCGTCCAGGCCCAGCCTGGCTAGCTCCTGGCGGACGACCTCGTCCACTATCAACTGTTGGGCGATGGGCAAGCCATAGTCCGCCACCAAAGCGTCGTACAAAGGAGCCATGTATATAGGCTTGCCGTTGACCTTGGCGAGAATTTGTTTGCTCGGGGGCAAAGCTGGCGTGGGCTTGGGTGGCTCGATTCGCACGGACTTGCCCGGGGCGGCGTCGCAGTAGGCTGCCATGGCTGTCAGCGAGATAAACGTTACCAGACAAACAGAAAACATGGAAATTCGCGTTTGATTATTCATTCATTTGCTCCGCAGCTGGAAGGCATTTAACTATGACAAGCGTTATATCGTCGTCCTGGGCCCGGTCGGCCTGGAATTGGCCTACCGCCTCGACGATGGCGTCGTAAATTTCGTGAGCTGACTTTTCGCTATTGGCCCGGACGACCTCGACAAGCCTGGCCTGGCCAAACATTTCCCCAGCTGGGTTTTTCGCCTCGCCAATGCCGTCGGTGCTCATAACCAGCAGGTCG
>QNCB01000094.1 GCA_003644335.1 Planctomycetota bacterium
CCATATATAGCAGCCCGGAAAGCTTTGTCCCTGTTTTCGTTTCCGATAGCTGGGCCGAAACTGTTTTCGCTACACGGGTTGGGGTCGACACGCCCCGGCAGCGAGCCAGCCTCGAGAATCTGCACGAGTTCCTTGACTTCCTCGAAGGTGAATCTGCCTGTAATTTGGCCTCGCTGTGAAATCACGGTCTGGATATTCGGAGCCGAGTAGACATCGTCGTCCAGCAGGATAGCCATGCTCTTGCCGACATTGTTGCCGGTGAGTCTGGTGAACAATTTCGCCCCAGCCTCGTCGAACTGGAAGTCCACAGCCGGGCTGCCATACTGGTCTGACCCGACTCGTGCACTGGCCAGGCTCCAGCGGACCTCCTCGCCGCGGGCCTGGATCATTCGCTCAGCGGGCTTATTGCTCAGCAGTATATAGAGCTTGCCGATGCGATCCGTCGCGGTGATCAAGCTGCCATAGCCTTCGCCGTCGCCATGGACGGGATACCACGCGTAATCAGCACCTTCTATCCGCAAAGCCTCCGGGCCGTCGGTCTTCAGGCTGGTTTTGTATTTTTGCAGCTGGGCGTCGGTGATGGCCTGTGCCCCGGCCTTGGGCGCAATGCGGAACTCCAGCACGCCAGCCTTTTTTATCATCCGCTTGAGGTCGGCGGGGTCTTCCAAAGGCCTGCGAATTTTCGACCATTTCTCATAGAGCGTCGCGACCTGCCGGATGAGATTATCCCGCGAGGGATATTGTTCGCACAGCTCGTTGACCCGCTGCTTGTAGACCGCCAGGATAGCTTTCTTTTCGTCCTTGTCGCCCTGAGAGTTAGCCTGGTTGAAAATCTTCAAAACGCTCATAAGCAGGTGCGGGCTGAGGTTGCCCTTGCGAACCTCAGCGAACAGCCCGCGGTATTCGGTATTGACCGCGTTCCGCTTGGCCTCCGCTGAGAGAAGCTCCTTCTGCATAGCCCGCAGAGCGTTTGTCGAGGGCGACTTGGCTGAGGCGATTTTCGCCTTGGCAGCCTGCAGGCTGGCCTCTGCCTTGCGCAGTTTGTCCATCGTCGCCAACAGCCGCGAAACGCTCTTGGCCCAGGCCTTGTCCCCGCCTGTGAGTTTCCCGATAGCCTCGGCTCGTTGCTGGGCATTCAGGGGCAGCAGCGCGCGGATATCGCTCCGTTCGATGTTGGTAGCCAGCAGCTCCTCGCGAGCTTTGAGATACGAATTGCGCAGGGCCTGGGACTCGGGCGAAGCTGCGGGCATGCGCACCTCGAACCGGTCGTTCTGCAGGGGTCGCCATTCCAGCGAACTCAGGCCCGACGGGTCGATGCGCTTCTTCAGCACGGCGATAATTCGCTCGACCAGGTCGCTTCTACCCTCGTCGTTGCGAACCTGAAAGACCATACTATAGCCGCCCGCGATGTCCTGGCCTTGCTTTAGACCATTGCCGTAAAACAGGCTGCCCAGACAAACCAAAACAAGAATAGCGACAAACGCGAACTTCAACGGCAGATATTTTGCACTCATTATTTCACACCATTTCATTGCGGCCTGGCGACCAACGACGCAAGACCTCGACCAAAACCGTTCTGTCAAACTTTCGCTGCGCAGAAAACCCCTGTCGCAGGAAGCGTGGCATTCTGACCCGAAAACCTCCGCTGGTCAAGCAAAATTCGTAAGCGTTCACGGCCGTACCATAAAAAAACAGGCGGAAGAGCCTGTTGCGCGATAATTCTCGAATCCAACCATTGGATTCGATAGCCGCGTAAGAGAGGGGGCTCAAAAATCTCGTTCTCACACAGTTTTTGTCAAAAATTCAATTCTCTCATGTTTTCAAATCATGTTTGGCCAGCTGAGAAACAAAATATTGTACCAATCAGCCCAAACGCTCGTTTCTCTCACGCCCAGCGGGCTTTTCCGCTACGCCACAGCTCAGCCTGTTGCCTAGTTGCCTAGTTGAATCTGGTTACTGCCGCTGAGGCGGGGGCGTTTTGATTGGCGGGGGTTTTATTGTTTTTATTGTTATTGTTGTTCCATCGGCGGGCGCCTTTTCGTTCCCCAGCTGCTACGGGGCGAGGCTGAAGTTTTAACAAAACCTGATCGCCCAGCAAGTCTTCCAGCTCGGTTACCAGCGGGCGGGTTGGCTGAACGTACAACTCTCGCCCGACGCGAACCTCCGCCAGCACATCAGGCCTATGGTCTGGTCTGACCAAAACATGAACCGGACACTGCCCCGCACTAGCCCGCAACGCAGCCGCGATTTTGGCTGACAGGCCCGCTTGGTCCGACTCTGGCAGGCGAAGCTCCAACCCGCCGATGAACGACTCGAGAGCCTGGTCTATCGGCGTGATTTCATCGACGATAATGTTAGGCCTGTCGCGGTCTCGACCAACCGAACCTGTAACGAAGACCAACGCTTCGGGCGAAAGCAGATGGCCCACCTTCTGATACGCCCGCGGGAAAACCACAGCTTCGTACTTGCCGGTGAGGTCTTCGAAAACCACCATCGCCATTTTCTCGCCCTTGGCTTTGGTAACGGTCTTCCGCACCGAGCGAATCATACAGCCAATGCGAATACGGCTGTCGTGCGGGTAGGTGCCAGGCTCGCGATCCAGCCTGGCCAGGGAGACGCCAGGCGGATACGAAAGCGACGTCAGCTCGCGCCCATATTTCACCAGCGGATGACTCGAAACGTAAAAGCCCAGCGTGTCTTTTTCCGCAGCTAGCAGCTGCGTCTCGCTCCAGGGCGCGACATCCGGGAACCGCGGGGCAGCCTTGGCGGCAGACTCCTCAGAGCCTAGTGCTCCGCCGGGGCCAAAGAAGCTGAGCTGACCGCTCTTGCGGTTGACCGCGGCAGCCTGCCCCAGGGTAACAGCTCCGTCCAGGGCAGCTATCATCGCTGCCCGGTGGGCGCCCAGCGAGTCGAACGCGCCGCATTTTATCAGAGCTTCGATGGCTCCTTTGTTCACAGCCCGGCTGTCGACGAACTCGCAAAAATGATACAGGTCCGTAAATTGGCCCACCTCTTGGCGGGCAGCTACTATCGCATCGACCGCGCTGCCGCCCACGCCCTTGACCGCAGCGAGGCCAAAGCGTACAGCCTCGCCGTCGACCGCGAAGCTGCTCCCGCAGGTGTTGACATCTGGCGGGAGGACTTTTATGCCCATCCGCTTGGCTTCGCCCATGTATTGCACAACCTTGTCCGTGTCGCCGCATTCGTAGGTCAGCACCGAGGCGAGGAACTCGCGCGGGTAGTGCTTTTTGAAGTAGGCGGTCTGATAGGCGACGATAGCATAGCGGGTCGAGTGGGCTTTGTTGAAGCCATACCCCGCGAATTTTTCGATCAGCGAGAACAGTCGCTGGGCCTCAGCCTGGCTAATGCCGTTTTCCTCGGCGCCTTCGATAAAGTTGCTCTTCTCCGCTGCGATAACTTTGAGTTTCTTTTTCGAGATAGCTTTAATCAGCGTAAGCGCGCGGTTCAACGGCAGCTTGCCCAGGCGGTTGAGCACTTGCATGACCTGTTCCTGATAGGCCATGATCCCGTAGGTCTCCGCCAGGATATCGTCGACCAGTTCGTGCAGAGAGGGGACTTCTTCCGTGCCGTTTTTGCGATGACAATAGGTGGGAATAAGTTCCATAGGCCCCGGGCGGTACATAGCGTTGGCAGCTATCAGGTCGGTTATTTTGCCAGGCTTCATCTGCTTCAGCACGCCACGCATACCCTCGGATTCAAACTGAAAAACCCCCGCGGTATGACCCTGGCGGAACAGCTCGTATACGCTGTCGTCATCCAGCGGGATTTTTTCCGGGTCGATATCCTTGCCGATGCGCTGAGCGACCATCTCGCGGGTGTGCTGGATAATCGTCAGCGTCCGCAAGCCCAGGAAGTCCATCTTCATCAGACCAGCCCGTTCGCTGGTCGGGCCGTCCCATTGGGTGATGACATCGTCGCTGTTGGCCTGGCGGTAAAGCGGCACGACATCTTCCAGCGGAACA
This sequence comes from Planctomycetota bacterium, assembly GCA_003644335.1. The sequence continues at coordinate 3,984 of QNCB01000094.1, forward strand.
TCAGCTACGATGACCCCTGCGGCATGAATGCCGGTGTGCCGACAAAGGCCTTCGAGCTTTTTGCCATGATCGAGCATCTGCCCGAAACGCGCGTCAGATTCGCATAGCTTTTGCAGGTCGGGATCAGCTTTGAGAGCCTTGGTCAGCGTAACGCCAGGCCCGTCGGGTATGAGCTTGGTTATCGAGTCGACCTCGCTTAGCGGCACATCCAGAACTCGGCCTACGTCTTTGAGAACCGCTTTGGCTTTGAGGGTTCCGTAAGTAATTATCTGCGCGACGTGGCCATATTTGTCGCGCACATACTGAATAATTTTAGCCCGGCCTTCCTGACAAATATCGATATCAATATCCGGCGCTTCCTCTCGCTGCGGGTCGGTGAACCGCTCGAACAACAGCCCATACTCCAGCGGGTCGACCTCCGCGATTTTCAGAGCATAGCCCAGCAGCGTCGCCACGCCCGAACCACGCGGAGCAGAGGGTATCGAATGCTGACGGGCATACTCGACGAGGTCGTTGACGATGAGGAAATACGAGCTGTACCCCTTGTCCTTGAGAACCTTCAGCTCCCAGGTCAGCCTGTCCTTATACTCCTGCGGAATCTCCCGCCCGGCGAATCGCTCGCCCAGGCCCGCCCAGGCCAGCTTGGCCAGATGCTCGTCGTCAGTCAAGCCCTCCGGCACGGGGAAAACCGGCAGGAATGTTTTGTCGAACTTCAGATCGAGGTTGCACATTTCCGCGATTTTCAGCGTGTTGTCGCAAGCCTGGGGGAACTCGCGCAGGGCGTGGCGCATTTCCTCTGGGCTTCGCAGGTACAGCTCGGGCGAGTAGACCATTTTCTTTTGGCCCGTGCGGATTGCTTCCTGAGTATCAGCCAGGGTCTTGCCCGTCGACACGCAGGTCAGCACCTCGTGCGAGGGCTTGTCCTCAGCCTGGACAAAGTGCACATCGTTCGTGCCGACGATGCCCACGCCAAGCTCGCCCGCGATTTTTACCAGGTCTGGATTCGTGCGTGTCTGCTCGTCCAGCCCGGCGTTTTGAACCTCGATATAGAACCGCTCAGGCCCGAAAATATCCAGATATTCCGCCGCGATTTTTTTCGCTTTTTCGTAATCCCCGCCGAGCAGGGCTGAGGGCACCTCGCCGCCGAGACATGCGGTGGTGCAGATTAGGCCTTCGTTGAACTCCCGCAACAGCTCGCGGTCTATCCGAGGCTTGTAGTAAAACCCCTCGATATACGATCGGCTGGACAGCCTTTTGAGGTTCAACCAGCCCGCGTCGTTCATCGCCAAAAGCACCATGTGGTAGCAGGCGGTGGTCTGGTTGCCCATGGACTTGTCCTGCCTGGTCGTCGGCGAGATATAGGCTTCCAGGCCAAGGATAGGCTTGATGCCCTCGCGCTTGGCAGCGTCGTAGAAGTCGACCGCCCCGAACAGGTTGCCGTGGTCCGTCAAGGCCAGGGCGTCCATGCCAGCGGCCTTGGCAGCACGCGCCAGTCCAGCGGTACTCCCCGCTCCGTCGAGCAGCGAGTAATGCGAGTGAACATGCAGATGTACAAAACCGTCCATAGCCAACCTCCTCTGACAACGCATTAGCAGATTTTCCCACTATAACACTCGGGCAGAGTTTTGACAATGTTGCGTCAAAGAATGACCAAGGCCCGAATACCCAATGCCCAGAGAATGACCAAGGCCCAATACCCAATGCCCAGGGAATGACACGGGAGGTGCCGTGGTTGCGGTGTTTGCAACCACGCTAAACGATATCGTGGTTGCAAACACCGCAACCACGCCACCCGGCGTCTGGGAAAAAATTGAATATCCAACAGAAGAAGGAAAAAACAAAAAAAAACTGGATTCCCGCCTTCGCGGGAATGACACGGGAGGGG
>QNCB01000095.1 GCA_003644335.1 Planctomycetota bacterium
GCAGCACCTCGGCCCGCGTTTTCCATCAGCACCACACCAGCGACGCCGAGTTCCTCTATCGCGATCCGGTCAATACTTCGAACTTCTCTGCGAGTAAGAGATTTCATACGACACCTTTGAAAAGTTATCCGTTATCAGTAAAAGCAAAAACGGCAGCAACACACCATCGAAATACTATGAACATCATGATGATCCTTCCATCTGAAATTCAGATGTGAGCTTACGGCCTAGCCATGCCACCCAATCCCTTTTTTATCAAAAAAATCCGTGTAATCCGTGGATGCCTACTTGCCTATATGCCTATTGGCAGCGTCGAGTTCTGTTTGGGCCAGGTTGCGTTTATTTTCGTCAGCCAGCTTGGTCAGCGCCTTGGTTAGGCAGTCTCTGGCCCGGTCATACCGCTTCAGATATCGGCCATGCAACAGGCCTAGCATCAGCTGAATGTCTGGCATGTATTCGTAGTTTGGATAATGCGTCGTAAACCGCTCGTAAGCCTCGGCTGCCAGGGCGTATTGCTCGTCGGCCATGAGCTGATTGGCAACGTCCAGTTGCTGCTGACGCGATAGCACAAGCCCTGGCGAAACCTGCGATAGCTTTACATACAAAGCTGTAGCGGACGGTATATCTCCCGCGGTGAAGGCTTGGGATAGCTGCCCGCGAAGGTCAGCCTGGGCCGAGTTGGCCTGGCTTGATTCGTCAGCATCCACTCGTAATTTACCAGGCCCAGCCTGGCCTGTAAAGGGGTCGTAACCGCTCTTGACCAGCCTGCGAAACTGCTGGCGCCGGCGATGTTCCTGCAGCAGATGCAACAGGTCAAAGTCGTCCCTCGGCAGGAACCTGGCTGCCAGGAGCAAAGCTGAAACTGATATGCCGAAGATATAGCCGGTCGCGTGTGCAGCATAGGCAACCCCGCCGCTGGCCGGGCCGGCCCAGCCCTTGGCTGTCATGAGTATCTCGAAGACGAACTGGAACGCGATGAAATACAGGCTGGACACATCCACCGGCAGGAGCAGGTAGAATAGCCAAACTATCAGCGTGATGTTCGTACGTGGCAGCAGTACCAGGTATGCCCCCGCTACCGCTGCGATGGCGCCCGAAGCCCCCAGCACCGGCGCGTTGCCGCTTAGCACGAGGTACCCCAGGCCAGCGAAAACTCCGCCGCCGAGGTAGAACGCCAGATAGCCCACCTGGCCTAGTTTGTCGTTGACCGCGTTGCCGAAGACCCACAGGAATATCATGTTGCCCAGCAGATGTGCCCAGCCGGCGTGGAGGAACATGCACGAGAAGAACTGCCACAAATGCGGCAGGTCCGGGTCGAGCATCAGCCCGCCGATGCGAAGCCGACCAGCGTCGGAAGCTCCATTGTAGCCCGTTATGAACAGCAGCACATTGACCAGGATTATCGCGTAGTTCACCCAGGGGATATGCTTGCGACGATAATCTGTGCGAATGGGAATAATCATGTCCGGTTCACTTTCATATTAACAGCCAGGCCAGGGCGACGACCAACAACACAACGGCGACAACCGCAATAATAGCAGCCTGACTTGATTTGGTCGAAGTTTTTGTCTCCGGCGTGGGAGTTTCCACCGGCTGGCCGGTGGACCTTTTTGCGATAGCGGGATTTCTGGTAACACCGATAGGCCCGGGTGAGGCACCCATAGCTGCTATCGCGGGCCTGGGGGTAAGACTGGGCTTGGTGGTAATTTCGATTTTCGGATTTGGTAGAACCGCGGGCCGATCACGTAACTGTTGTTTTTCCGCGCCCGCTGGGAAAATCGCACCGCAGTACCTGCACTTTGACTGCTGGGGTAGTATCTCTCGATACACCCGCAATTCCCGCTGACAACATGGACACATCATTGCAAACATACGCCCTGGCTCCAGCTAGTTTTTTTTCTGCTTCTGGATTTTGGCCCAGGTGTCTTTTAGGGTTACGGTGCGGTTTAACACCAGCCTCCCAGCAGCGGTGTCAGGGTCCACGCAGAAATAGCCCAGCCTCTCCAACTGTACACGCTTGCCAGGCTCAGCACTGGCCAGGCTCGGCTCGATGTAAGCTCGCTCCAAAACCTTCAACGAATCGGGATTGATGTTGGTGGTGAAGTCCTGCCCGTCTTCGACATCTTCGGGATTTTCCTTCGTGAAAAGGTGATCGTAAAGTCGCACCTCCGCAGAAATAGCGTGGCTGGCCGAGACCCAGTGCAAAGTCCCTTTTACTTTTCGCCCGTCGGGTGCGTCGCCGCCTCGCGTAGCTGGGTCGTAGGTGCATCGCAACTCGACGATCTCGCCAGCTTCGTTTTTGATAGCTTCCTGACAGGTGATAAAATACGCGTATCGCAGGCGAACTTCTCTGCCTGGCCCGAGGCGGAAGAACTTCTTCGGCGGGTCTTCCATAAAGTCCGCCCGCTCAATGTACAGCTCGCGAGCGAATGGCACCTCGCGCGACCCAGCTTCGGGGTCTTCGGGATTGTTTATCGCTTCGAGCGTCTCAGCCTGGCCCTCGGGGTAATTTGTGATGACGACCTTCAGCGGGTCCAGCACGCCCATGACGCGGGGCGAGGTTTGGTTCAGATCCGCTCGAAGACAATGCTCCAGCAAAGCGATGTCGATGGTGCTGTTGAACTTGCTCACACCGACGCGAGAGAGAAAATCGCGAATGGCCCGCGGCGTATAGCCTCGGCGGCGCAAGCCTGATATTGTCGCCAGTCGCGGGTCGTCCCAGCCCGAGACAAACCCGCCCTCGACCAGTTGGAGTAGTTTGCGTTTGCTCATGACGGTGTATGTAAGGTTTAGCCGGGCGAACTCGATTTGCTGCGGGTGGTGGATGCCGAGCTGGTCGAGGAACCAGTCGTACAGCGGCCGATGGTTTTCGAACTCCAGCGAGCAGCACGAATGCGTTACGCCCTCGATGGAATCTTCCAGCCCGTGTGCCCAGTCGTACATCGGATAGATGCACCACTGCTGATGCGTGTGCGGGTGCTCGGCGTGGAGGATGCGGTACATTATCGGGTCGCGGAGGTTTATATTCGCGCTGGCCATGTCTATTTTGGCGCGGAGTACGCGTGTGCCGTCGGGGAATTCGCCAGCTTTCATTCTCGCCAGCAGGTCGAGATTTTCCTCGACGGGCCTGTCGCGGAACGGGCTGTCGCTGCCTGGGCTGATCAGCGTACCTCTGCCTGTGCGTATTTGCTCAGGAGTCTGGTCGTCCACATATGCCTTGCCAAGCCGAACCAGCTGCACGGCGTAGTCGTACATTTGCGGAAAATAGCTGCTTGCGAAATACAGGTTCTCGCCCCAGTCATAGCCCATCCAGCGGATGTCTTCCTGAATAGCCTGGACGTATCGCTGCTCTTCTTTTGTCGGGTTCGTGTCGTCGAACCGCAGGTTGCATTGGCCCGAAAAATCCTCAGCCAGGCCGAAGTTTAGACCAAACGCCTTGGCATGACCTATGTGCAGATAGCCATTAGGCTCGGGCGGGAAGCGAGTGATAATTTTGTCCCACTTTTTCGACTCCAGGTCCGCAGCGACAATGTTGCGAATGAAATCAATAGGCCTATCAGAGTTCGGTATTTCCATAATTTTTTCTTTTCTCTTTTTCGTAACCGTTCAGGGCTACACGAAAATTCACCATGAAGTACATGAAGAACATGAAGTTCTTTTTTTTTGTCATTTCCGCGAAGCTTGTCCTCGACCTGATCGGGGAGCGGGAATCCAGTTTTCCTGTGTGTTTTTCGTGTAATAATTAGTGTTTATTAGTGTTCATTCGTGGTTCGCTGTTTTTGTTTCTTTTGCTTCTACCGATTACTGACAACTGATTACTGATAACTGATTACTGATAACTGTTTTTCACCCCAGTTCGAATATTGATTGCGTTTTGACGAGGGTCATCGCTTCGGGCAGGGCGTGATAGGCCAGGACATGCAGCTGGTTTGGCTTGGCGTCGTAGTCGACATACGAAAAGGCTTCGAGCGAATCGTGCGTCAAATTGGGCAGCGGGACGAACAGGCCCTTCTTTTGGCTCTGGTGGGCAAGTTCGCGATGCGTATGTTCGTAGACGCGTCGGCTCATTTTCTCAGCCTGGAGGTTCATCATGTAGTTGATGCCGTCCAGGTTTTTCTGCTCGTGGTCTTTCTCGCCGCGGAATGGTAGAGTGACAGCCAGGCCCTGCTTGGGCAGCGGATTTTCGGTATCGGCGACCACCTCCACGAGCGTTTGGTCTTGGCGGAAAAAGCTCACGACATGTCCCAGGCCCGTTATCCAGACGCAGGCTTCATACCCAGCCATGCGAAGATCGACTTGGCTAAGAATCTCGAACAACTCTGGATGCACAGGCCTTTCGTACAAAAATAGCCTAAGCGACGCCAGCTGATTTGTCTGTTCAGTATCCATCGTGTCCTACCGTTTACTAGTGTCAAGAGTCCACAGATTTCACGGGTCCAAAAAGGATTTAGCGAACCTCCGGTTTCGTTGATTTTTTGACTAAAAACAAAGAAAAACCCGTGTAATCTTCTCAAAAATCCGTGTAATCCGTGGACTCTACTTGCCTATTCTACAAAACCTTGATTGCTATCAGGGTCAGGTCGTCCAGTCTGCCTCTCAAGCCTGCGAAGCGTCGTAGGTCCCACAGGCAATGTCTGATGATACTCTCAGCCGGGTAGCTTTGGGCTACCGCCACCTCGAGCGCGTCCGCTATGCGGGCCCTGCCATACATTTCGTCATCGAAGTTCATAGCTTCGCTAAGCCCATCGGTGTAGACCAATATCACGTCGCCCGCTTCCAGTGCAAGGGTGTCAGCGGGATAGTCCATATCGCTGCTCATCCCGATAACCCCGCCTCGTGCCTGCAGGTCCTGGGCCTTGCCGTCGCGGACAAGTATAGGCGGGAGGTGCCCTGCACCGCAATATACAAGCTCACGATTTTTTGCATTTACCACGCCATAGAACATCGTGGCAAAGTCTCCCACCACCGTGCCCTCGCACATGTCCTGGTTGACCCGCTGGAGTACGTCGCTCAGGTCATACACGTGCGAGGCATGTGCCCGCAGCGACGCCCGGATCGAAGCCATCAGCAGCGACGCTCTTAGCCCTTTGCCCACGACGTCGCATACCGCCAGGCCCGTGCTATCCTTGCCCAGGTCGATAAAGTCGAAAAAGTCGCCCGCCAATTCTTTGTGCGGCACGTAAGCTGCGCTTATATCCAGGCCCGGCAGGGTCGGCGGATCTTTTGGTATCATTCGCCTTTGAACTTCCCCCGCCATGGTCAATTGGCGTTTCATTTTGAAGGACTTGACAGCCTCGTTGTAAAGCCGAGCCCCCGCGATAGCAGCCGCTGCCCCGCCTGCGATGGTCTGGAGCATCTGCCTTTCGAACCAGTCGAACTGCCGAACCATGCCGCTGTAAACCCGCAGCACGCCCAGACGTTTTTTCTTGTAGATAAGCGGTGCGCAAAGGGCACTGACCAGCCCCTCTCGCCGGGCCTGGTCGCGATAGACCACTCGCGGGTCTAGGCGGACGTCCTCGACGTACACGGGCTTGTCCGACTCGAAAACTTTCTGGTCCAGCGGACTGTCTGCCAGCTGGATAGGCCTTTTGTCCAGATACTGCGGCGAGATACTGTGCGCCGCCCGGATAACAAGCTCCTTGCCGTTTGGGCTAAGAAGCCGAACCGCACAGGCCTTGGCTTTGAGCATTCTGCTGACGGTTCGCGTAACGCTGCTGAGAATGTCCTGCAGTTCGTGCGGGCCATTGAACTCTTCCATCATGCGATACAAAGCTGCGAGCTGTCTCAGCCGGCGTCGGCGGTTCGTCGTGCTGCGACAAAACTCCGCCA
>QNCB01000096.1 GCA_003644335.1 Planctomycetota bacterium
CAGCCTGGCTGTCGCCTGGGCGGTTATTTGATAGATCGCCAGGCCCATGCCCAGCAGGAAACCAGCCACGGCTGCTGATATGCTGAAGCTCCCCGCCAGCAACACATAGCCAGCCTCGAGCACCGCAGCCAAACCAAGCCCGGCCAACATGGACAAGGCAAGGTATTCCTCGGCGATGTAATAATTCGGGCTGCCCGCTGCGACGAGTTGCCTGCGAAGGAACGCCTTGGCTTGGGGAAAGTTCAACCTATATGCCAGCGACAGCAGAATCAGCAGCACCGGGCCAAGCAGCGGATTTTCGAAAACCGTTTTGCGATCGGTATGGCCTGTCGCGATGGCGGAGACCCGCTGCGGCGATAGACGAACCTCGCCGGGCTGGCCAAACACGCACACCACCAGCAGAAACACCGCTGTGAACGCGCCGGCTGATATCACCCAGTCCCACACCCCAGCAGACCAAAACGCCCAGGCCAAAATGTCTATCGACTCAACCATCACCGAAAATCCTCTACAAGCTGTCTATACTACGGATGGCAGGGGGGGTTTGCAAGCTGTGGAACCCAGCTGGGCGAAAAACAAACACTTTCGACAAAACACGCTGCACGGTATGCTACGTCGAAATTGTTTGAAATACAATCCACCAAACCGCAGCTAAAGACCGAAGCTAAAAAATCTGGAGACGCACAATGCCGCTAATCGATATGCCACTTGAGGAGCTTAAAACCTATCAGGGCCTGAACCCCAAGCCCGCGGACTTTGACAAGTTTTGGGACGATAGCCTTGCTGAAATGCGGGCGGTAGACCCCAATATGGAGCTTGTCCCAGCGGGGTTTCAGACGCCCCAGGCCGAGTGTCTGGATATGTATTTCACCGGCGTCGGCGGGGCGCGGATACACGCCAAGCTAGCCAGGCCTCGCCAGGCCAGCGACGAGCCACACCCAGCCTTGCTGATATTCCATGGCTACAGCGGCAACGCGGGCGACTGGGCTGGACTGCTGGCCCATGTAGCTGCGGGATACACCGTCGCTGCGTTGGACTGCCGAGGTCAGGGCGGGCAGAGCGAAGATGTAGGCGGCGTGAAGGGTACGACCCTGCGGGGACACCTTATTCGTGGCCTGGACGGCCCGCCGGAACAAATGGTCTTCCGCAATATATTCCTGGACACCGCACAGCTGGCGAAGATCGTCATGGACATGCCCGGCGTGGACGAAGCCCGTGTGGGAGCGACTGGCGGCAGTCAGGGTGGCGGGCTGACGCTGGCATGTGCTGCACTGGAGCCTGGGATAAAACTCGCTGCAGCGAAATGTCCGTTCTTGTGTGATTATAAACGCGTCTGGGAAATGGACCTAGCCAAGGATGCCTATTACGAACTGAAATACTACTTCCGCTCGTTCGACCCGCAGCACAAACGAGAAGACGAGATTTTTGAGAAGCTGGGCTATATCGACAACCAGCACCTCGCCGGGCGGATAAAGGCTGAGGTTCTTATGTTCACGGGCCTGATGGATACCGTCTGCCCGCCGAGCAGCCAATTTGCCGCCTACAACAAAATTACCTCCAACAAGTCGATGGAGATTTTCCCCGACTTTGGGCACGAAGGCCTGCCCGGCAGCGGTGATATGATATTCCAGTTCCTGGCCAGGCTTTGAGCTGGCCGACCCTACCTGCTTGACATACAGGGGTGTTTGTCGTAGAAGGGTTGCAGAGATAAAAAGTAATCAGTATCCAGGAGTCAGTATTCAGGACTCCTGACTACTGACTACTGACTCCTGGCTCCTGAATCCTTTTTTACGAGGTGTTTTATGAAGGTTTTTGTCGTCAATTGTGGTAGTAGTTCGATTAAGTATCAGTTGTTCAGCATGACCACCGAGAAAGTGTTGGCTAAGGGTGTTGTCGAGCGGGTCGGTACGGGCGACGCACTGTTCAAGTTCGAGGGCGAGAAGACCAAGCTCAAGACTTCGGTCAAGGCGAAGGATCATACCGCAGCTATGCAGATTATCCTGGCCAAGTTGGCAGACCCGGACATCGGCGTGCTGAACAGTATCGACGAGATCGAGGGCGTAGGCCATCGTGTGGTGCACGGGGGCGAGGACGCGACGGCTTCCTGCCGAATCGACGAGAAAATTATCGAGATTATCTGCAAGAACGCCCAGTTGGCTCCGCTGCACAATCCACCGAACCTCATGGGTATCGAGGCAGCCATGGCTGCGATGCCTGCTGTGCCTCACGTGGCGGTGTTTGACACAGCTTTCCTGTCCACCATGCCTCCCAAGGCCCACCGCTATGCTGTGCCCGCTGAGTGGTACACCAAGCACGGCGTGCGGCGGTACGGCTTTCACGGCACAAGTCATCGCTACGTAACCCGCCGGGCTGCGAGCCTGCTTGGCAAGAGCGTCGACACGATCAACCTTATCACCTGCCATCTGGGCAATGGCTGTTCGATGACGGCTGTACACAACGGCCTGGCTATCGACCACTCCATGGGCATGACGCCGTTGGAGGGGCTGGTTATGGGTACTCGCAGCGGCGACGTAGACCCAGCCGTGCCGCTGTATATGGTTGGCAGGGGCATGACCGCCAAAGAGGTGGACACAGTCATGAACAAGAAGGCGGGCCTGCTTGGCCTGAGCGGGCTGAGCAACGACATGCGCGACCTGTTGGGGCATCGCGACCGCGGCGAAAAAAGTGCCGAACTGGCTATCGACATGTTCGTTTATCGTATCGTGAAATACATCGGCGCGTATTTCGCCATTCTCCCAGCTATCGACGCGATTGTGTTCACCGGCGGGATTGGCGAGAACTCTCTGCCGGTGCGACAGATGATCTGCCAGCAGCTCCAGCGATTCGGTGTTATCTATGACGACGCGCGAAATCAGACGACCGTCGGCGGCAAGCGGGGCACGATTACCGCCAACGGCTCGAAACTGCCAGTGTGGATTATCCCGACGAACGAGGAGTTGATGATAGCCCGGGACACCCAGCGGATAGTTACGGCAGGCCACTAAAAACTTGTGCTGCAAGGCCAAAGGGAAGATAATGGCTGGTTGACCGGTTAACTGGTTGATTAGTTGACTGGGAAAAGATTACAAAACCGGAAACCCGTGAACCAGTCAACCAATCGAATGGAGTTATTGCGATGAGTAAAGATTATAAAATCGGCATTGTTGTCGGGTTGTTGATCCTGGTTGTTGGCGTGACCTACTACTCCGTTACAGGGCGGAAGGATCAGCCAACCGAGCCGCAGGCTGTCCAGGAAGAACAGGCTGACAACCAGACTATTGTGGACGCCGGGCCCGCTGATATGCCTGCTGGGCCTATCGAGGTAGCTTCCCCGGTGGACGCCGGGGGCGGGCCTGAAGAAGCAGCCAAGGAGTGGGGCAAGAAATGGAACATGCCCAAAGATCAGCCTGGCGAGAAAACCGCGACCAAGGCTGACGACGCTGCCCGGGCGGTGGTAAAGCTCTCGCCGGTAACCAGGCAGGACGACGCCCAGGCCCAGGTCAAAGTTCTCCCCGCAAAAACACCCGCCGAGCCAGGCCGAGGTGAAACCAGTTACGCCTCGGAAAAGCAAGGCTCGGGCGACACCGACGGGAGCTACTTCAAGCTTGACTCCGACGCCCCGGCAGCTATGGCTGAGGAGGCGCCCCCGGCGGCGCCGGTTTCGTATCAGCCCCAGCGGGTGGTGTATCGCGGCAAGGATACTTATGTAGTTCAGCCAAACGATTCGCTGTACAAAATCGCGGAAAAAGTCTACGGCCCAGCTATGGGCAGCAAGTGGCGACTGATCCGCCAAGCCAATCCGGACGTGGACCCAGCGACGCTTTCGGTCGGCACGAAGCTGCGGATTCCGCCGCTGCCAGCTGACAAGCCTGCCCCGCCAGCAACGCCAAAGCCGGTCGGCCTGACCTCGACTGCGACGGGCCAACGGACTTATATTGTTTCCAAGGGCGACCGGGCGGGACTTTGGGGCATCGCGAAAAAAGTGTACGGCCAGGGCAAGGGCTACCAATATGTGCTGATACAAAAAGCCAATCCGAAGATAGACCCGCGCCGGCTGCGGGCTGGGATGAAGCTGATTATTCCGCCCCTGCCAGCAGCCACCGCCCCGAGCGGCACGGGCACGAGCGTGTATCGCGGCGGCACTCAGGCCAGCTCGGGCCGACGGACGTATGTGGTCAAACGCAACGACACCATCTGGGGCATCGCGCAGATAATGTATGGCGACGGCAAATACGCCAAGCTCATCATCGACGCCAACCCGAAGATAGACCCGTCGCGCCTCAAGCCAGGCCAAAAGCTGACCCTGCCCCCAAGCCCAAAACCAAGGCCCGCCACCACCCGCAAAAAGCCCAGGCCAGCTCGCCCCGCCAGACCCACCGCCCCGCCACCAGGGCCAGGCGAACCAGACTTCGGACCGTAAATTTTACAGCGAATTCGAAATCCGAAATCCGAAACAAATTCGAAATTCTAATATCGAAATTCTAAACAAATCTGAAAACCAAATTTCGAAACAAATCCACAGTCAGCCCATAATCAGTAGATGGGATGGATAGACAGCTCCGACGGAGCTGAAAAAAGCGGATTGATATTCTGAATATCCACGGCACTGGCGATGAGGGGTAGTTTACTGGCTGGTTTTGAATCTGGAGAAACGTATGAGATTTTTTTTGAGCGTTGCGAAAGTTACGAATGTTGCGATGGTCTTTTTGTTGGTGGGTGTCGCTTTTGCACCGGCTGGTTGTCAGCGGGACAGCGATGGCAAGCTGGTCGCATGGGGTAAGAAGAAATCCAAACATCACAAGAAAATAGTCGTCCCGCCGGAAGTAGCTGGCACGGTTGCGGAAGTCGCATCGCTTATCAGTGGCGGCGACGCGCCCATCACGGGCACGGGAATTGTGGTCGGGCTGGACAAAAAAGGCTCCTCGGAAGTGCCTCCCACCGCCAAGCGGAAGCTCAAGGCCTATCTCACCAACGAGATAAAACTAGGCCGGGCTACTTACAATCTCGAAAGCGTAACCCCCGAAGCTTTCCTCAACGACCACGACACCGCAGCTGTCAGTGTCGACGCTGTTATCCCGCCCGGCGCGCCCAAGGGCACGCGGATAGACGTAGCGGTTTCCGCCTTGCCTCGCACCCAGACCACCAGCCTGGCCGGCGGCGTGCTGCTGCCGACCAGGCTGCATTGGGACGTCGGAAAAGTCAGCGAAAACAAGTATCTCAAATCCCTGGGCTGGGCGGAGGGGACGGTCTTCGTCAACCCGTTTCTCGACCCCACAAACCCCTCCGACGCGCCGCGATATCGACAGGGCGTAATCATGAACGGTGCCAAAGTCGTGCGAGATATGCCGATCCGTCTGGAGCTTCGCAAGCCGAACTACCACGTATGCCGCACGCTGCAAAAACGCATAAACGAGCGGTTCTCCGCGCCGGGCCGAAAAATCGCGGTCGCCAAGAATCGCTACAATATCGAGATAAAAATCCCCCCTGGATACCGCAAAAACTACCGCTATTTCCTCAAGCTGCTGATGCATCTGCCCCGAACAAGTGGCCCGGCTGCCTACGAAGCTCGCGCCAAACGCGTCGCCCGGGCCATGCTCCGTCCCGGTGCCAACCACGACGGTCTGGCCCTGGTGTGGGAAGCCATGGGAAAGAGTATCCTGGCGACCGTGCAGCGGATGTACTCCTCGAAAAACCAGGCTGCGTCTTTCTTCGCCGCCCGTGCGGGGCTTAGGCTGGGCGACAAGCACCTGGCTGGGCCTGTGGTTATATCTTTCGCGGTAAAGCCCGGGCCTCATCAGCTCCTGGCTATCAAAGAACTAGGCTA